>DXEF01000034.1 GCA_019115085.1 Candidatus Agathobaculum pullicola
ATATCTTTTGGGATAGACAAAATCGGCTTATCCACATAAGGCCGCATGATCTCAATATATCGTTGGGTTGCATCCTGCTGTTTTTTCGCCAGCTGCTGAGCAAGGTCGAGCCGATCTCGCTCTTTCTCATATTCCAGCTCGTTAAGTGCGAGATGCAGATTGCGGTCGGATAAGTCATATTGGCACATCCGCTTAATAATCCAGAGTAAATCGGCCTTTGTGCAGTCAGTTAGTTTCATTCGTATCAATCATCCTTTTCTGGCGCATAGCCTGTAGATGGTCAATTAAGATGCTTTCGGCCTGACTACCAGATGCCAGCTTGTCGCCTGCACCGATCAGGTGGTAACGTGGTCGGTTTAAGTTGCGAGTACCACCACCCGGATAAAAGTCATCGCCATCGTACCAGCTTGCGGTGAAAGCACTGCCATCAGGCAGATCGAGCCGATGTACAGTAAGACCAATTTCCGGCATAGTTGCCCATAGTGGCCACTCTTGCCATGCAGCCAAGACCGCTTTGCGCTTTTCGTTGTTGGTGAGCTGCATAACATCTATCTGATATTGAGCAGTATCTGACTGAACTGCTTGCGGCTGCGTGTTCCGATGGAACACATTAGCCTGAGCCGATTCGTCCGGTTGGGCTGCGGCTGGCTGCGTGTTCCGATGGAACACATCAGACTGATCCGGTTCGCTCGGTTGAGTTGTGACCGGCTGCGTGTTCCGGCGTAACACATCGGGCTGCGCCGATTCGTTTGACTGAGCTGCGGCTGGCTGCGTGTTCCGCTGGAACACATCGGGTTGTGCTGGTTCGTCCGGCTGAGCTGTGACCGGCTGTGAGTTCCGGTGGAACACATCGGATTGCGATGGCTTGTCTGGCAGTTTGCCATGGTTAAGATAATATTCATAGCATGTCTGCTGCTTGTCTGCCGCTAAGGTGCTGAGTTCGTAAGCCACTGAGATAGACAGCTTATCTGCCTTAATTTCATCCATTAACGCAGGTGTAAGATTGTTAAGGATAGAATCATATTTTGCGATGCGGCTATTGCTTACGTTTAGAAACTGGGCTACAAGATCGCGAACTCGTCCCGGAATGCCGTGCTGCTCTTTCGCTTTGCGGGCGATATCCCGCATTTGTCTGACTTCTTCCAGCTTGTCCCATGCGGTTTTTTCGCGCTGGCTGTTCGCGGCGATGAGTAGCATCTGCTCGCGTGTGTCGCGCTCCGCATCGGCAATACGTTCCACTGCACAGGGTAAAAACTCGTATTCGTCCTTGCCCTCAGCAAGAAGCAGACCGATCGCAGCGTGCCGACGATGCCCGGACAGGATTTTGTATTTGCCGTTTGCACATGGCGTCACCACAAGATTGCTCAGGATATGTCCCGCAAGCTCAATGGCGTTTTTTAGTTCTTCCAGTTCCTGCATCGAATAGAAATTCTCGACATTTGGCTGCAGGTCATAGTAGCTGACCCGCTGGATATCCTGTTGTTTCTTTGGAGCGGACGAAAGGGAAGTGGGGGCCAGACAGCTTGTTATCGTGAATGCCATGTCGTTAACCTCTCTCCTTCGCATCCAGATATTCACCTACGAAATCCATATAATCATGCGCAGTGCCGCTGCGGCGGCTGTACTCTACGATAGGTCTGCCCTCAAACGAACTTTCGACTACTTTGCCGCTGTACCGGATATGTGTGGTAAATACCGGGCAATTCAGATTTTTTCGCAGCCACTCCTCGCCCTGACGCTCTCCTTCGACGTGCTGAAAGCATGTAATCAGGCAACCAAGTAGGTGCAGATCGGGGTTTAATTCCTCACGCGTCACATCAATCTGCTCTTTCAGTTCGCGCAGGCCGTCGAATGCGTAAGGGTCAATCTTGACCGGGATGATGACCTCGTTTGATGCAACCAGCGCGTTAATAATGCTGATATTGATATCCGGCGCATTGTCGATCAGACAATAGTCATACTGGCTGGACACCTTGCGTAAGGCCGCACGCAGTCGCGTCTGCTGCGGACGGCTGCTGTCCATTAGCACCTGCCTGTTGGCCGTCAGCAACATCATGTTGGCCTGAATCGCGTCAATCCGTGGATACCGAGTATGCTGGATGATTTCATCCAAATTCGCGTTACGGTCGAGCATAAGGTCAGCAACGCTTTTTCGATCATAGGAGTGAATCCCAAAGGTTTTGCTGGTGTTGCCTTGTTTATCATTGTCAACGACAAGTACTCGCTTCCCGTATGTCTCGGACAGGATGTGCGCCATGCTGATGGTGGTGAGCGTCTTTGCGACGCCGCCTTTCAAGTTAATAATAGATACTGTTTTCATTTTTATTATCCCCTTGTCAGCGTGTGTTCCATTGGAACACAAAGTGTGTTATTAGATCACGATATGTCCTCAACCATACCGCGCGCTATCAAATTATCGATGGATGGATTGCATACTACACGATGCAGTTGTTGTTCATCCATATCATGTAATTCAATGGCCAATGTTGCACAACCAAGGCAGACGCAGAAGAAAGCCTGAGCATGCGTTCCGTCACCATTTCTCCATCTTAAAAAGAAATCCGGCCGGCGATACGCCTTTTCAAATGTCACCTTGCGTAGAACTGGTATATACAGCCAGTCCCAATCCCGTGCCATATCCCGCACGAGATTGTATAAAGTGGTTTTATTTGCCTTTAATCTCTTCATCACTATCACACCTTTGTCATGCAAGCTGTTTTAGTCGCCTTGTGCAACTTGTGCAAACCGTTTAGCGTATCTTCGTGCGCAATCGGGGCAGATTAAAATCCCGTCAACAGAATGCAAATGGTCGCTTTCGCCACAGAACATACAGCCAGGAGCGTACTTGCGTAGAATGATATCGCTGCCGTCTACGTAAATTTCCAAGGAGTCCTTGACATCTATGCTCATAGTACGGCGCATTTCAATGGGCAGTACGATACGGCCAAGTTCATCCACTTTTCGAATAATACCGGTTGCTTTCACATGTGACACCCTTTCTGATTCTTATTGCGGAGGCGGAATATGACCAGCTTCCTGCTCAGCAAGAAGCTTTCGACGTGGTCTACCCATCGGACCAGAACACAACTCTGCTCGCATAGGGTCATAGACACGTCGGCCCCCGATATAGCGTTCTCCGGTATAGCCCTTTGACATTTCGCTGCGCAGCGCACTGGGGGACACTTTGATCGCTTCGGCAATCTCTTTCTGCGTCGCACCATCTTTCCACATTTGGTAGATTATCTGTCGCTCTCTCTTAGTGATTTTTGTCATATTACGCACCTCCATTCTGTAAGAGATTTTCCTTATTCCTGCAAAATTTCTGCTTCTCTCGAGCAAAAAAATCAGGTAACAAGATTAAGTCCTCTTGTTACCTTTAATATTACAACTTTCGAAAAGAAAGAAAATTTGAAAAAAAGATTGACAGAAGCCAATTGTTGTGGTATTCTATTTAGGCAGTCGAAACTGAGCGGAAGTTCGGTTGAGAAAAGACAAGTCAATAATTTGCGCCAGTAGCTCAGCTGGATAGAGTGTTTGGCTACGAACCAAAAGGTCGGGGGTTCGAATCCCTTCTGGCGTACCAAGAAAAGCGGTTATTTCGTAAGAAATAACCGCTTTTCGCTATTTTCAATACTATTCTGCAAAGTGATTGCTTCCCATAAAATAGATTGCGCTGCTTTTATTTTCAGTCGTTTTGTTCAAGGAACTTGTACTGTAGATACACAAAAATCCGGCAGATGCGCTATGGCATCTGCCGGATCAGTCCGCTGAAAAACGCGGTTTATGCGTTAAATACAGACAGGGTTTCTCGACGTGCTGAGGCTGCCCCTTTTTGAGGGGCAGCCTCTCATTTTGTGTTACCGGACGATTGGTAAACGCGCCCGGTTCATACCGGATTTGTTATTCGATTTCGCTTTCGCCCAGCAGTTCGAGCACATCGACCGGTGTGCCGGCCCGAGCGGCCTCTACATGCAGGTGCGGGCCGAGCGCTGCTTCCGCGTCGATGGTTTCCGCAACTGTGCCGAGCGCTTCGCCTGCGGCAACAGCCTGTCCCTCTACGACGCGCACATCGGCCACGCCGCAATAGGTCGAGGTCAGGTCGGCGTCATGCGAGAGCGTGACACATGTGCCGTACAGTCCGTCCTGGGTGACCTTCTGCACTGTGCCGTCGGTCAGCGCCATGACGGTTTCTCCGGCTTCAGCGGCAAAGTCCGTGCCGGTGTGCACACGCCAGTCGCCAAAGGTCGGCTGGAACAGCAGTTCATCGCCGGAGAACGGTGTGATGACCGCGCCGGAAACCGGACGCACATAAACCGGTGCGGACACGGTTTCGACCGGTGTGGGTGCGGGTTCTGCGGTTTCAGCGGCAGTATCCTCGGTTTCTTCGGGCTGTGCTTCCTCGCCCTCGTCCGTCGGCGTTGTCTCGTCCGTCGGCGTTGTCTCGTTCGTCGACGTCATCTCGTCCGCCTCGCCGTTCTCCTCGGACAGCACCGGCGTGTCCTCGGTCAGGTCGGGCAGTGTCTCCGCGGGCGTGATGATAGGCAGGCTGGCCTGCGTTTCATCATCCGCGGGCGCGGTGGCGTCCGACCAGAGCACCCACGCAGATGCCGCGATGATCAGAGCACAGACGGTCAGAATGGTGTAGAAGCCGCGGGTCGAAAGGACTGCGGTATGTTTGGAATGATATTGTTTCATATCCTTTTACCTCCGTTTTCATCAGTATGACCGCGGAGGAAAGGGTTTATACATTGCCAAGTACAGTATCCGGATAATAATGCGCTAAAATTTCTGTATAATCTGCGCCTTGCTCTGCCATGTACATTGCGCCGTACTGCGACAGGCCAACGCCATGGCCGTAGCCGATGGTATGGAAGGTGATGCTGTCATCCGTGGTGGTGATGGTGAAGTTGGTCGATTGCAGTCCGAACAACTCGCGTACGGCTGACCCTTCCACAGTTACGCCGCCGAGCTGCACGGTGATGATACCGCCGGCATCCGAGCGGACGGATGCTTTGAACCAGTCGTTCGGTGGACCCGATACGTCCGCCGAGGGGAAGGTTTCCGACACTTTCTCCCGGAATTCCGTCGCGGAGACCGTGACGGCCGCTTCATAGTTGCTGTATGCTGTGCCGCCGGGACTGACCACGCTTTGCAGATAGGGTACATCCTCGCCCCATACGTCGCGCGCGGCTTCTGTGCGCGGTCCGCTGACACAGTGAAACACCGCTGCAATCGGCGCGCCGTCATAAGTCAGGATTTCGCCCTCGGTGTCCTGTACGGCCTGCTGTACGCGAGACAGGTCGCTGCCGGATGCGGTTTCCACCGCAATGTCACGGTAAGCGGCGCAGTGATGGTAGTCGTCACAGACGTCGGCGTCGGGATGCGCGGCAGGACGGCCCGCCGCCATTTTATAGACCGCATAAGTACGCGCGGCGACCGCCTGTGCTCGAATTGCTTCGAGCGGAAAGTCGTTGGGGATTTCGGCTGCGACCACACCGGCCACATAGTCCTCCAACGGCAGCGCGGTGGGCTGGTTATCGATCAGGACCGTCACGGTGGAGTAGTCGCCCGTAAGAGCGGCTTCCGTCGCGGCCGGCGCGGAAGCGGAAGCCGCTGCGCTGGTTTTCGGCTCATCGTCGTACAGCAGAAGCGTGGGCGCCAGATATAACGCCAAAACAAGCGCGCATCCGGTGAGCAGCAGTTTACGCATGTCCGATGCCTCCTTTCTCCGATAGTATATGCGGGTTGAAAAATTGATAGCACACCAAATGTAGGAGGATGTTGACAAGCCTACCAATATATTGTATTATAGAAATCAAGAAATACGAACAAATGTTCGTAACTATGGAGGAGGCGTACTATGCAGCTGCAAGAAATGGCAAGGCAATACCGGTCCAACACAGCGCTTCTGGAGCTGCGGTTGAAGCAATTGCAAGTGGCGCGGCGCCGTGCGGAGCAGAATGAGGTGAAATATCGGCTGAAGCAGAGAATCAATTGTTTGCAGGTTATGATCAATGAGAATCGTAAAACCGCGTTTGTGTTGGAGCACTATTATGACAGAGGAGGAGAGGCACATGAAAACGGAAAGGCTGTCTGAGCAGGTGGCGAATTGCGCGGCATATGATCGGTATGTGGCGGAGATGGGCGAGGATGACAGCGCGTTTCGCGCAAAATTCCGCGAGGCTTTCTTTCATGCGCTGCAGGAGCAGCTGACCGCGCGGCAGTACCAGGTGCTGTGGCTGAGCGAGGTGGAAGGGCTTTCCGGAAAGGAAATCTCCCACCGGCTGGGCATCAGTCAGTCGGCCGTGTCGCGCCATCTGACGCGCGGCAAAAAGCGTTTGCGGGTGCTGCTGGCCTATAATCTGGAGCTGCGGAACAATGCGTTTGCATGAACAGGGCGGTTTTGCGCTGCGGCATGAAAAACAGTATGTACCGGATGGGCATAAAAAAACACCTCCGGCGGCAAAATGCCCTGGAGGCGCAGTGACAGGCAAAAAAGAACGCGACATCAGGCCGCGCTATTGCACCGCCCCGTCGCGTGTCTTTAACAATAAATAAAAACGGTTTCGAGCGAAGGTCGTCCAGCTGTCCACCACGAATGATAGAATTATAGCACCGGACGGAACGGGAAAACAAGGTGAAAATCCGACAAAATCTCGTTTACAATTTATTCATAATTGTACAATTCGACAAAACCACTAAAGAAAGGTGCAAAAATGCGGCAAATTAAATAAAAACCAAGAAATTGCTTTACAAATTCGTGCGGACATGGTATCATATATTGTACTTTCGCCCCGCGCTTAGCTGTCGGAGTTCCGGGCATGTCCCTACCGTGCCCATTTCACCAGCCGCAGCCCAGCCTGTGGGTAAGTAAAAAAATTATTTGAAAGGTGAAACGCAACATGATCCGTAAGGAAGAAAAGACTGCCGTTATCGAGGCAAACCGCACCCACGCAACCGACACCGGTTCTCCGGAGGTTCAGGTAGCGATCCTGACCGCGCGCATTCAGGAGCTGACCGAGCACCTGAAGGTTCACAAGAAGGACAACCACTCCCGCCGCGGCCTGCTCAAGATGGTCGGCCAGCGCCGTTCTATGCTGGCTTACCTGCAGAAGAAGGACATCAACCGCTATCGTGCGCTGATTGCCAAGCTCGGCATCCGTAAGTAAGAAGAACAAGCAAATAGGGGAGCAGTCTGCTCCCCTGTTTCTGTTTTCAAAAGGAAGGCGGCAAAACCGCTTTTTAGCAGTTGAAGCAGAGCCGGAGATACGGTTTTCCGTGTTTGCTTCAAGTGCTAAAAAAGGGATGCGCCGCCCTCCGTAACACAAAAAGGAGGAAAAACCATGGCAAATATCAACCACTTTGACTTCAAAAACTACCGCGTTTTTGAAACCGAAATTGCCGGCCGCAAGCTGACGGTCGAAACCGGCAAGATGGCGCAGCTGGCCAACGGCTCCTGCCTGGTGCGCTACGGCGACACTGCCGTGTTGGTCACCGCGACCGCATCGGCCAAGCCGCGCGACGGCATCGACTTTTTCCCGCTCTCGGTTGACTTTGAAGAGCGTCTGTACGCAGTAGGCCGCATCCCGGGCAGCTTCATGCGTCGTGAGGGCCGTCCGAGCGAAAAGGCGATTCTCGCTTCCCGCCAGATCGACCGCCCGATGCGTCCGCTGTTTCCGAAGGATCTCAGAAACGATGTGTCCATCGTCTGCACCGTGCTGGAAAACGATTACGATAACTCTCCCGAGGTGGTCGGCCTGCTGGGCGCGTCCATCGCGGTTTCGATTTCGGATATCCCGTTTGACTATGTGGTGGCGGGCTGTCAGGTTGGCATTGTAGACGGCAAGACCGTCATCAACCCGACGTCCGAGCAGCGTAAGGCATCCGAGATGGACGTTACCCTGTGCGCGACCAAGGATAAGATCGTCATGATCGAGGCAGGCGCAAATGAAGTGCCTGAGGACGATATGTTCAACGCGCTGATGGAAGCGCACGAAGAGCTCAAAAAGATGTGCGCGTTCATTCAGGGCATCAAGGATGAGATCGGCAAGCCGAAGTTCGAGTATGAGCATCACGACATTGACCACGACCTGTTTGACAAACTCGAGGCAGCGTGCAATGACAAGTTCGAGGTCGCGATGGATACGGACGATAAGACTGTCCGCGACGCCGGTGTGCGCGCCATCGTGGACGAGTTCGAGGCTTCGCTCTCCGACGAATATAAGGAAGAGCACGGCGCGAACCTTGCCGAGTGTGTGGACAAGCTGGAAAAGAAGATCGTGCGCCGCTGGCTGGCAAACGGCAAGCGCGTCGACGGCCGCGGCATGGAGGAAGTCCGTCCGCTGGCGGCCGAGGTTGGCCTGCTGCCGCGTGTACACGGTTCGGGTATGTTCACCCGCGGCCAGACGCAGGTGCTGACGCTCTGCACACTGGGCACGCTGGGCGATGCGCAGGAGCTGGATACCATTTTTGAAGAGACTGAAAAGCGTTATATCCACCACTATAACTTCCCGTCCTTCTCGGTCGGAGAGACCCGCCCGTCCCGCAGCCCCGGCCGTCGTGAGATTGGTCACGGCGCGCTGGCCGAGCGTGCGCTGCTGCCGGTTATCCCGCCGGTCAGCGAGTTCCCGTATGCGCTGCGTCTGGTTTCCGAGGTCATTTCCTCCAACGGTTCGACCTCGCAGGGCTCGGTCTGCGGCTCGACCCTCGCGCTGATGGATGCCGGCGTACCGATCAAGGCGCCGGTTGCGGGTATTTCCTGCGGTCTGATTACTGACGGCGGTCAGGAAACCACCTTCACCGATATTCAGGGTGTGGAGGACTTCTACGGCGATATGGACTTCAAGGTTGCCGGCACCAAGAAGGGTATTACGGCGATTCAGGTTGATATTAAGGTCGACGGTTTGACTCCGAACATCATCAAGCAGGCGTTTGAGAAGTGCCGCGTGGCCCGTTATGGGATTCTGGACGAAATTATGCTCAAGGCAATTCCGGAACCGCGTGCGGACGTATCCGAGTGGGCGCCCAAGATGACCACCATGCACATCCATCCGGATAAGATCCGTGAGGTGATCGGCAAGGGCGGCAGTGTGATCCAGAATATCGTGGCCGAGTCCGGCGCGAAGGTCGATATTGAGGATGACGGTACGGTCACCATCGCGGCGGTCAAGGCTTCCGACGCGGACAAGGCCAAGAAGATGATTGAAGCGATCGTCAAGGAGCCGGAGCCGGGCGAAATCTACTACGGCAAGGTCGTGCGCCTGATGAACTTCGGCGCGTTCGTTAACCTGCTGCCGGGTAAGGACGGCATGGTGCACATCTCCAAGATGGCAGATCACCGCATCGAGAAGGTAGAGGATGCGGTCAAGGAAGGCGATATGGTCTGGGTCAAGGTCATGGAGATCGACGACAAGGGCCGCGTCAACCTGTCCATGAAGGATGTCAAGGAAGAGGAAAAGGTAAAATAACTTTTGTTTCAGGCGTACAGCCTGAAATGAGGAACGGCATCGACAGCCTGTGGTTGGACATGCCTATTGCAGAAAAACAGCGCAGGAATTTTGATTCCTGCGCCGTTTTTCTGTCTGTGAAAATAAGGCAGGTGCATGTCCTGCTTTTTTCTGCCCGTGCATGGCGCGTGCAAAATATCACGTCCTGCGTCCGGGCTTTTCCATTTGCTCCGCGTGCACGGGGTATGTTATAATAAAAATCAATCTCTAATAGAAAGGAAATGAACCGATGGCACAGACCTCCGTATCGCTCCCTGAGGGCGAGCTGCGCGTGGCGCGTTGTGATATGCTGGACAAGCTGATTGCCGCCGCGGACGGTGATGCGGCGCTGCTGTATCTTTATGTCCTGCGGCACGGCAGCGCGGACGGCAAAACCGCGGTGCGTGCGCTGCATCTATCGCAGGAGCGGTATGAGCGCGCGGCGTTTACGCTCAACGGCTTGGTCACGCCGGCCGTGCGGCCGCAGGCGGACAAGTCCTCGGATACCCCGCAGTATACGGCGGACGAGCTGCGCCGCGCGCGTCTGGATGACCACAAATTCGCGGGGGTGTGCGCTACGGCGGAGGGGGTGCTCGGCCGCACACTGACCGAGGCGCAGCTGCGCTGTCTGCTGACCGCATATGACCATCTCGGCCTGTCGGCAGAGGCGATTATCGAGCTGCTCAGCTATCTCAAGGGCGAAAAAGGCGTGGTGCGGTTGGGAGATATCCGGCGCGAAGCCTATCTGTGGGCGGATATGGGCGTGGTGACGGCGCAGCAGGCACAGCAGTATCTGGCACGTAAGGTAAACGAAAAGCCGCTGAGCGAAGCGGTTTACAAGGCGCTCGGTGCAGATCCGGCACAGCCCGCGCCTAAGGAGCAGCGTGTGTGCCGTTTTGCGCTTGCGCACGGTTTCCCGCCTGAAGCAATCGAACTGGCGGTCCGTCGCACGGACAAGCAGCAGGGACATAAGAGTTTGGATTATACGCTGGGCATCCTGCGCCGCTGGGACGAGGCGGGTGTACATACGGTAAGTGAAATCACCGCACTGGAACCGGAGACACGGGCGGCGGTCGGCCAGACCCCGGCGCAGCCGACCGACCCCGGCACACTGGCCGCATGGGAACAGGATTGGGCGGCGCGTGTGCGCAGCCATCGCCGCAAAACGGAGGAATAAGCCATGGGATACGACAGAAAACTATTGGCGGCGGCGCGGCGTGAGCTGGAACGCGAGCGCACAGCCCGCAGCGAAGAATTTGAGGCGCGTCGGCGCGAGGTGTATACGCGCGAGCCGCGTATCCGTGCGATTGACCGGACACTGTCGCAGACGGCAGCGTCGGTTCTGCGCGCGGCGCTCAATACGGGCGGCGACCCGGCCGCAGCCATCGAGCAGCTGCGCGGGCAGAATCTGGCCTTGCAGGCCGAACGCGCCGAGCTGCTGCGTGGCATGGGGCTGGACGCGGATTATCTGACCGAAAAACCGATATGTGAAAAGTGCGGCGACACGGGTTATGCGGGCAGCGCGACCTGCGCATGTGTCAAAGCACGGTATGCCGCGCTGCTGCGCGAGCAGCTGTCCGCGGTGCTGCCTATCCGCGATCAGAATTTTGCGCATTACCGCATGGATTACTATTCTACCCGACCGGACGCGCGTCTGGGTTTGTCCCCGCGGGAAAATATGGAGTATAATCTGGATGAGTGCAAGGCGTATGCCGAAAAATTTGGCGCGCACTCGCCCAATCTGCTGCTGTATGGCTCGACCGGACTGGGCAAGACGTTTTTATCCTCATGTATTGCCGAGGCGGTCGCCGCGCGCGGGTTTTCAGTCGCGTACGATACCGCAATCAACATCGTCGCGGCGTATGAGACAATCAAATTCGGCAACGGCGACGGTGAGGCCGCAGCTGAGCGCGCGGCGCGATATGAGCGGGCGGATCTGCTGATCATTGATGATATGGGCACGGAAATGGGTACGGCCTTCACTGTGTCCGCTTTGTACAATCTCATCAATAACCGATTGATGGCGGGGCGGCCGATGATTGTCAACACCAACCTGCCGCCGGAGGCGCTGGCGGAAAAATATTCGCCTGCCGTGGCGTCTCGCCTGCTGGGCGAGTTTGTGTCGCTGCGCTTTTTTGGGGACGATATTCGCCTGATGAAAAAGCAAAAGAAAATGTAAACAATTCTTTCACAGCACGTTCAAAGTTTATTCACATATTCCTTGGCTGCATGGGTTATACTAAGCATGTCGATAAGGGAAGCCGCAATCCTGAATCGACAGCCTACCGATCTTTTATTTCTCTTTTACCCCCCTTTATTTTGTGAAATGAGCGAAAAACCCCCGGTTCCATTTCCCCCATGGACCGGGGGTTTTTCCCGCTTTTCCGACATCGCGGGCAATGTCATAAACCTTTCAAAGTCTGTTCAAAAGCTGTTCACACTTTTGCAGTCGCAGTGCGCTATACTATGATTGTCGGAAGGGAAAGACACCAACCCAACCGATACCCCTTTTTTACATTATGTTTTCTTTCTTTCACCTTTTCTTTTTATCCTCTTTTTCATTTTGCATTGGCGTGCGCCCTGTTTTCCATTCCCCCTTTTGGAAAACAGGGCGTTTCCCTTGCCCGGGAAACGTGGGCAGGAAACAATTCTTTCACAGCATATTTATAATCTGTTCACACTTTTCCGTGCCGCATGGGGTATACTAAGCATGTCGATGAGGGAAGCCGCAATCCTGAGTCGACAGCCTACCGATCTTTTATTTCTCTTTTACCCCCCTTTTTCAAATCTGTGTAGTGAATGGGCAAAGCGCCGTCGTCTCGTTTCCCCCGACGAGACGGCGGCGCTTTCCTGTTGTGCACCAGCCGGATTGCCCCTTGCACAAGCCAAAACAATGCGGTATACTAAAAAATAGACAAGAAAAGATATGTTAGGAGTTGTTGTAGTATGGGTTGCTCGCATAACTGCGAATCCTGCTCTGCGGGCTGCGGCGGCGAAAAGAGCCTGAAGGTCGCGGCAAATCCCGCAGCTTCGGTTAAAAAGGTCATTGGTATCGTCTCCGGCAAGGGCGGCGTGGGCAAAAGCCTGCTGACCTCGATGCTGGCGGTCGGCATGACGCGCAAGGGCTATACCTGCGGTATTCTGGATGCGGATATCACCGGCCCGTCCATCCCCAAGACCTTCGGTGTACACGATAAGCTTGAGGGCTGCGAGGAGGGTATCCTGCCCGCGCGCAGCGAGGGCGGCGTGCAGATGATTTCGATTAATCTGGTGCTGCCGAACGAGGATGATCCGGTTATCTATCGCGGACCTATCATCGCGGAGACGGTCAAGCAGTTTTGGTCGGACGTAATATGGGACGACGTGGATTTTCTGTTTGTCGACATGCCGCCCGGCACGGGCGACGTGCCGCTGACCGTGTTCCAGTCCCTGCCGGTGGACGGCATTGTGGTTGTCACCTCGCCGCAGGACCTGGTCAGCATGATCGTGGGTAAGGCGGTCAAAATGGCGAAAATGATGGACATCCCGCTCATTGGCGTGGTGGAGAATTACAGCTATCTGGAGTGTCCGGACTGCGGTAAGCATATTACGGTCTTTGGCGAAAGCCATGTGGACGAGGTAGCGGCCGAGTACGGTCTGCCTGTGCTGGCTAAGCTGCCGATCGATCCCAAGCTGGCGGCGGCAGTAGACGCCGGTAAAATCGAGGATGCCAAGCTCCCGGATGCGCTGGGGGATGCCCTTAAAAAGGTAGAGGATCTCCGATGAATATCGGCGTGGCATATGACGGCGGTCAGATCGCTCAAAATCTGGGCGAGTGCCGCTCGTTTCTGATCGTCAGCGCGCAGGGACAAAATCCGACGGGTAAACGGCTGGCCTCCGTGCAGGGCGCCGCCACGACGGATTTGCTCAAGCTGATGAGCATGGAAAAAGTGGATGTGCTCATTTGCGGTGCGTTGGGGCTTGCCATGCGCAACGCGCTGGAGATGATCGGAGTGCTGCTTGTGCCGGGCTGCGAAGGTTCGGCCGAGGAATCGGTCGCAAAATTTCTGGTGGGTGAGAAGCAAGGCGATCCGACGCTGCTCGAAATCGGGCGCGAGGAAGACCTGGACGACCCGATGGCATGTATCCATGACTGTGCCAAATGCGCGGGTTGTGGACCCATAGAGATTCTGCGGCAGATCCCGGAAGGGCAGGAAGAGAACTGAAAAATAAACGGGGCGTCCGATGCGGGACGCCTCGTTTTTGCGGGATCGTCCGAAAGGGGGCGGGCGGTCATAACCCTTTGGAGCATTGGGAGGAAAAATGAGGAAGTTAGCTTATCGGTATTTGTGGTTCACCATCGGCGTCATCATCAATGCGTTCGGCGTAGCGATTATCACCAAGGCGGCGCTCGGCACTTCGCCTATTTCGAGCGTGCCATACGTGCTCAGCCTGAAGTTTGCGCCATCGCTTGGGCAGTTTACGTTTGTGTTCAACCTGCTGTTTATTGCGGCGCAGGTGGTGTTGCGCGGGCGAAAGTTTCCGCCGATTCAGTTTTTGCAGATTGTGGTCAATCTGGTGTTCAGCGCGTTTATTGATGTCGGCATGAAGGCGTTGTGGTGGTTTGAGCCTTCCTCGCTGCCGGTCAAGCTCATGGCGCTGGTGATCGGCTGCGCGGTTTTAGGCTTTGGCATCAGCGTCGAGGTTGCGCCGGACGCGCTGCTCGTGCCCGGCGAGGGCGTTGTGGATGCGATTACCGAGCGGACGGGCATGCGGTTTGGTTCGGTGAAAATCCTGTTTGACGTGACGCTGGTCGTGATTGCACTCATCCTATCATTTTGCTTTTTCCGCGGTGTCAACGGGCTGGGCATCGGCACAGTGGTTTCCGCGTTGATTGTGGGGCGGTTTGTCAACCTGTATAATGCGCATCTGCCGCTCATTCCGCGCATCCGCATGCTGCGCGCGGTGATGGTGCCGCAGGTGGAACAGGAAATAACTACGGACATGGAAGAAGAACAGACCGAGGTAGAAACGGAGGGCTGAGAAGCCGTTCCGTCCTGCATGCGGGAGAAGAAAAGCAAGGCTGCCACGCTAAGCGGGCAGCCTTTTTGTCAGCAAACGGCGAAAATAATCTTGCGATACAAGGAAATTTATCGAAAAATGCTGATGCTTTTTATACTGGGGTGTTGTATAATAAACCTATAACTGAAAACGGGGCGTCGCGACCCCAATGAAAACGGAAGGATTTTCTGAGATGGACAAGATTACCGCCGCCTTGGTTGGCGGCCTGTTTGACGAGGGCGGTTTTTCCGCCTATGCGCGTCCGGTGCTGTTCGGTACGGCGGGCGATACGGTGCGGGACGAGCTGCCCGATGCCGTGGATGCGTGCCACTTTGTGCATGACGAGCGGGAGCCTGCGCTGGCGGGTGCGGAGAGCATCGCGCTGACCGAGGGAAGCCGTTTCGCGGCGCTCAGCAATCTGCCGGAGAGCGAGCAGGTACTGGTGGTTGCCGCGCCGTTTGTGCTGGTCGAGGATGACGCGCTGACCCATCTGGTCGAGACGCATGTGACGACCGGCTACGGCGTGAGCGTGCTGGTGGCGGAGCAGCAGGGCTTCGACGCGGAAGGTCAGCCTATCCCGCGCGACACGCATTGCCTTGCCGCGATGTTCACCTATGAGATGCTGCAAAAGGCGCTGGCGGCGGGCGGTGATACGCTCGATGCGCTGGTGGAGGCGGCAGTGGCCGCAGGCGCACAGAAGGGCGTTGCCGTCACCAACGAGATTGTCGAGATTTGCGACGGCGGCTCGGCCTATATCGCGTTTCGCGCGATGGCGAACCGCATTAACTTCACGCTGATCGACAAGGGTGTGCAGATCTTTGACCCGGCAAATACCTATATTGCGCCGGATGCCGAGATCGAGGCGGGCGCGACCATCCTGCCCGGCTGCCATATCCGTCCGGGCTGCAAGGTCGGCGCGGGCGCGGTCATCGGCCCGAACTCCGTTCTGGAAAAGGCGGAGATCGGCGCGGGTACGACGGTGAACAATTCTCAGGTGTATGAGTCCAAGATTGGCGCACACACTACGGTTGGGCCGTTTGCCTATGTTCGTCCGCAGTGCGTGGTGGGCGATGGCTGCCGTGTCGGCGACTTTGTCGAGCTAAAGAAGTCCACCATTGGCAACGGTACCAAGGTGTCGCACCTGACCTATATCGGCGACGCAACCGTTGGCGAGCGGGTCAATTTCGGCTGCGGCACGGTTGTAGTCAACTACGATGGGTATCATAAGTATCAGACTGTCATCGGAGACGATTGCTTCATCGGCTGCAATACCAATCTGGTTTCGCCTGTCACGTTGGGCGACCGCGCGTTCACCGCGGCCGGCGCTACCGTGACCAAGGATGTGCCGGCAGGCGCGCTGGCAGTGGCCCGTGCGCGGCAGACCACCCTCGAGGGCTGGAACGACCGCCGTCGCGCGGCACATGAAAAAGAGCAAAATAAAAAGTAAAAATAGAAAAACGGGATAAATTCTATCATTATGACGGAGGCTTACCAATGATTTCTCACGGAAAAAATATTAAAATTTTCTCCGGCAACTCTCACCCCGCACTGGCAATGCAGATTGCATCCGCACTCGGTTTGCCGATCGGCAAGGCGGCGATTTCCACCTTCGCGGACGGCGAAATCTCGGTTTCCATTTCCGAGTCCGTGCGCGGTTCGGACGTGTTCCTGGTACAGTCCACCTGCGGCCCGGTCAACAACAACCTGATGGAGCTGCTCATTATGATCGACTCCTGCAAGCGCGCGTCTGCCGGCCGTATCACGGCGGTTATCCCTTATTTCGGCTATGCGCGGCAGGATCGCAAGAGCAAGGCGCGCGATCCGATTTCGGCCAAGCTGGTTGCCAACCTCATCACTGCGGCGGGCGCGGACCGTGTGCTGACCATGGATCTGCATGCTGCGCAGATTCAGGGCTTTTTTGATATCCCGGTGGACAATATGCTCGGCTCTTCCGTGCTGATTCCGTATATTGCGGGCAAGTTCGGTGTCGGTACGGATGATACGGTTATCGTCTCTCCCGACCTTGGCTCGGTCACCCGCGCGCGCAAGTTCACCGAAAAGCTGGACATGCCGCTTGCCATCATTGATAAGCGCCGTCCGAAGGCGAATGTATCCGAGGTTATGAATATCATCGGCAATGTTGAGGGCAAGAAGTGTATTCTTGTGGACGACCTGATCGACACGGCGGGAACGCTCGTGCATGCGGCGGATGCGCTGGTGGAAAAGGGCGGCGCGACAGAGGTTTATGCCTGCGCAACCCACGGCGTGCTGTCCGGCCCGGCAATTGAGCGGATTGCGAACAGCCCGATTAAAGAGCTGGCGATTCTGGATACCATCCCGTTGTCGAGCGAAAAGAAGCTGGACAAGATTAAGCTGCTGTCGGTGGCGCCGGTGCTCACGGAAGCCATCGCGCGCATCTACGAAGAGGTTTCGGTATCGACACTGTTCGACTGAGACGGACGGATGATTTGACAATTTTGAGGGGCGGACGACGGAGGCTCGTCCGCCCTTTTTCTCTATCCGGCAGCAAATGGCGGTCGGAAAAATACGGAAAAGCGAGGAACAGGCATGAAGCTTCTCACGGTAGGCGATGTGGTCGGTGAGGCCGGTATCGATACTCTGCACGCGCTGCTGCGCCGGGTCAAACGCGCGCACAGCGTGGATTTTGTGATTGTCAACGGAGAAAATGCTGCCGGACGCGGCATTACCCCCAAACAGGCGGATGATATTTTTGCTGCGGGAGCGGATGTGATTACGCTTGGCAACCATGTGTTTGCCAAGCAGCAGATCGCGTCCTATCTGGATGAGCGGCAGGACATTTTGCGCCCGGCCAATCTGGCGCCGCAAAGCCCGGGGCAGGGCTGGGGGATTTACGGCGGCCCGCAGGGTCTGCGCCTGCTGGTGATGAATCTGATTGGCCGATGTGATATGCCTTACGGGCCGGACAATCCGTTTTTGTGCGCGGATAAGATTTTACGCGAGGCGGAAGGGCGGTACGATATTGCGCTGGCGGAGATTCACGCGAACGCGACCAGCGAAAAGCTCGCGATGGGATATTATCTTGACGGTCGCTGCGCCGCCGTTTGGGGCACGCACACCCATGTGCAAACCGCGGACGAGCGCATCAACCCGAAAGGCTCGGGCTATATCACCGACTTAGGCATGACCGGTCCGATTGTGTCCGTGCTGGGCGTGCGGGTGGAGCAGTCAATTGCGATGTTCCGTGGCGACCTGACTGAGTATTTCAAGACCGCGCCGGGTGACTGCGCACTGTCGGGTGCGGTGTTCGACCTTGGGCGGGACGACAAATGCACCTCGGTCACCCGCGTGTGGGAGCGCTGCGCGCAGCCGTAAAAACGGCAAACGGTTAGCCGGAAAGGAGGCGGCGTATGATTGCGATTTTTCTCGCCCCGGTTTATATCTTATTGAATTTGTATCTGGCGCGCTGGGTGCTGCGCTGGACGGGCGCATGCCATCATTTGTGCGGCACAAAGGCGTTCCGCGCGGCGTTTATCGTCCTTTATGTGCTGGTTGCGTCCGCGCCGCTGACCGGCTTTCTGGTGGGGTCGCCGTATCCTCTGCGGCAATTTCTGCTACAGGTCGGCAACTACTGGCTTGGGTGGGTGCTGTATCTGGTGCTGGCCGTTTTGGCGGTCGAACTGGCGCTGGCTGTGATACGTCGCGCGCGCGGTAAAGATTTTGAACAAATGCAGCAGGTGCGGCGTGTGCAGGGCGGCGTGGCGCTGCTGCTCGTGTGTATGGTCAGTTTTTACGGCATGGCGCATGCGAAGCGGCTCTATGTGACCGATTACGATGTGACGCTGCAAGGCGCAGGCGAGGATATGACGGTAGCGCTGCTGGCTGATCTTCATCTGGGGTATAGTACCGATCCGGCGTATATCGAGCAGGCGGTCGAGAAGATAAACAACATGCAGCCTGATTTGGTGGTGGTTGCGGGAGATATTTTTGACAACGAATATGAGGCAGTTCCGGAACCCGAGCGTATCGCGGCGGCACTGGCGTCGCTTGACAGTACATATGGCGTCTATGCCTGCTGGGGCAACCATGATCTGTCCGAGCCGATTCTCGCGGGCTTTACCTGGGATACCGCGGATGCGGATAAGGACGACCCACGCATGATGGAATTTCTGGAGAAAGCCGGCATAACGCTGCTGGACGACCGGGCCGTGACACTGCCAAACGGTGTGCAGCTGGTCGGTCGGCGCGACCCGGCGCGCAGCAAGAAGCTGGCGGTCCAGCGGCTGAGCCCGGCGCAGCTGATTGAGCCGCTTGATTCAGCGCAGCCGATTTTTGTTATCGATCACCAGCCGAAAGAGCTGGAGGCGCTCGCGCAGGGGGGCGTGGACCTTGTGCTGTCCGGACACACGCATGACGGACAGCTGTTTCCGGGCAACCTGATGATGCGTCTGCTGTGGGGCAACGCCTGCGGCTGCGAGCGGATTGGGGGGATGACCTCGGTCGTGACTAGTGGCCTTGGTGTGTGGGGACCGGATATGCGCGTCGGCACACGCAGCGAGGTGGTCCGTCTTTCTGTGCATTTTTCAGAATAATGCACGGAGGACAAGCGTCCGTGTGGGAAAAACAGAGAAAAGCAAGGGGGTCTTTTGTACATTTTGCAAGGAGTTGTATAATAACTTGCAAAAATGCGAAAATTTGTTGACGGGACACCCGGTTTTGCAGTATGCTATAAATGAAGAATAATTGGCCTGATTGCATATATGGTGATGAGGCCTTGCATCAGGCACACCGATGGATGCTTGGGAAGGGCGCCGGCGGTGTGGAAGGAGGAAACAAATAGATGAACTCGTTGCTCAACAAATTCACTTTCACGGACGAGCTGAAAGATGTGCTCGAAAACTGTAAAGGCGTGTCGGTTCCAACCAGCAAGGCGGAGCTGTACGACATGGTATTCGGACCGGAGCATGCGGACGTGTACGACGTTGTCTTTGACGTGCCGGGGAGGGGGCCGGTCAAGGAAGCGGACGTTACACACTGTAAGAACGGCGCGTCGGTCAATTTCGTGGAGGATTATATGCGCCGCCGCGAGCCGGACTGCATGCGTATCGCGGACGACAAGCCGACCGATAAAAAGCGCTTTGCTGATGTATACGGCTATCCCTTTGCTGACCTGCGCCGCGAGACCATGGAATGGTTCAAGACGCAGGAGCTGATTGTCATGCCCTTTAATTCGGGCGGCAACATCTATGGCTACGGTTCTATGCTGGTTTGCCCCAAGCAGTGCGCGTTCTTTGCGTTTGCGCTGGCACATTTGCAGGGCTTTGTCAATGCCGAGGAGAGCGAGGGCTATAAGCCGCGCGCCATCGTTTATGTTGCGCCTCCGTTCCGGCACACCCATTTTGAAGGCAAGCAGGTGGTTGTGCACAACCGTCTGGATGACTGCCATGAGGTATTCTCCTACAACCTCTATCCCGGTCCGTCCGCAAAGAAGGGCGTTTACTCGGTGCTGCTGGATATCGGTGAGCAGGAAGGCTGGACCACCTGCCATACGTCCTGCGGCCGTCTGGTAACCCCGTATGAGAATGAAATGGTCATCATGCACGAGGGTGCGTCCGGCGGCGGCAAGAGCGAAATGCTGCAGGACATTGCGCGCGAGCCGGACGGCCGCGTGCTGCTCTCGAAGAATACGGTTACGGGTGAGGAAACCTACCTCAACATGGGTGCAACCTGCGCAATCGAGCCGGTTTGCGACGATATGGCAACCTGCTATCCGCAGTTGCAAAACAATTCCGGCAAGCTGGTGCTGGTCGACGGTGAGGACGGCTGGTTCCTGCGCATGGACGGCGTAACGCACTACGGCTGCGACCCGGTGTACGAGCGCATCTGCACCGAGCCGAAGGAACCGCTCTGCTTCTTCAATATGGAAGGTCATGCGGGCGCAACGCTTCTGATCTGGGAGCATACGCTCGATTCCACCGGCAAGCCCTGCTCCAACCCGCGTGCGATTGTACCGCGTTGGGATGTGCCGCATATTGTTAAGGAGCCGGTGGAGATTGATGTGCGCTCGTTCGGCGTTCGTATGCCTCCTTCCACCCGCGAGAACCCGAACTACGGCATTATGGGCATGATGCACATTATTCCGCCCGCACTGGCATGGCTGTGGCGTCTGGTGGCGCCGCGCGGCTTTAACAATCCCTCGATTGTCACCGGCAACGAGCTTAAGAGTGAGGGCGTCGGTTCCTACTGGCCGTTTGCGACCGGCCAGCGTGTCAAGCAGGCCAATCTGCTGCTCGAACAGATCATGAACAGCCCCAACACCCGCTATGTGCTCATTCCGAACCAGCATATTGGTGTGTACAAGGTCGGCTTTGCGGCCGAATGGATCTCCCGTGAGTATCTGGCACGTCACGGCGGTGCAAAGATTCGCCGCGAGCATCTGGAGCCTGCCCGCTGCCCGCTGCTTGGCTACGCGATGAAGGATATGACTATTGACGGTCAGCGTATCCGTTCCAAGTATCTGCGCGTCGAGACGCAGGACCGTGTTGGTGAGGAAGGGTATGACGCAGGCGCGAAGATCCTGACCGACTTCTTCTGCAAGGAGCTGGAAAAGTTCAATACGCCTGAGCTTGACCCGCGCGGCAAGCAGATCATCGACTGCTTCATGAATCACGGTACGCTTGAGGATTTTGAAGCGATTACGCCAACCAATCTGTAATCCGTCGGCTGAGATAACACAAAAAAACCGCTCCTGAAGGAGCGGTTTTTCTGTGTTATGGGGCAGGGATGATATCCTGCACGGTCAGGGTGTCGCCCTCGACCGAAAAACGCACCTCGCAGCCCGCAAACGGAAATCCGTAGACGCGGCCCGGCTCGTGTTGGTAGCCCGGTCGCGGGTCCTGCGCAAGGATGGCGAGCAGCGCATCGCGCCGTCCGGCGGGTAGGCGGATGAGCAGTTCTTCGGTGCAGCACACCTGCAGCACACCGTCGCGGTTTTGCAGGGCAAAGCCGCCGGTGGCGTCCGGATGCGCGTCGGTGTAGGCCAGATAGGGCTTGATGTCGAAAATCGGCGTGCCGCCCATCAGGTCAGCGCCTGAAATGTGCAGCACCGGCCCGTCCGGTGTGTGCAGCTCCACCCGATCAAGCCGCACGGAGGACAGCCCGATCGCGTTGGGACGAAAAGGAGAGCGCGTGGCGAACACACCCATGCGTCGGTTGCCGCCCAGCTTGGGCGGGCGCACGGTGGGCGACCAGCCGTCGCGTACGGCCTCGGAAAACTGCCAGATGAGCCAGAGATGGGAAAAGCCATCAATGCCGCGCAGCGCGTCCGCATTGCGGTATTCCGGCTCGAATACGATGTGTGCGGGCGCGTCGGCCAGCCCGCTTTGCCGTGGGATACCGAATTTGGTCGGAAAATCGCTGCGAATGCGCGCGATGATATGCAGGGGGACGGTTTGGGACATAAACGACCTTCCTTTGCTGTTGATGTTTTCAGTATAGCATGTCTGTGCCGGGTGCGCAATTCTTCCCGCTTTTACAGATTGTTAATGTATTGGCCAAGCAAAAGCGGTATAATGAAAATATACTGATGAGAAAGCAGGGGTAAATTGTGGCGAAAAAGATACTCATCGTCGAAGACGAAGCAAATATCCGCGAGTTGCTGCGCCTGTATCTGGAGCGCGAAGGCTACGCGGTCATCGAAGCGGCAAACGGTGTGGAAGGCATCAAAATGTGGAAGTCCGAAAAGCCGGATATGCTGCTGCTGGATGTGATGATGCCGGTGATGGACGGCTGGGCGGTCTGTAAAGAGATTCGTGCGGAAAGCGATGTGCCGATCATCATGCTGACGGCTAAAGGCGAGACGGCCGACCGTGTTTCCGGCCTGGAGATGGGCGCGGACGATTATATCGTCAAGCCGCTCGAGATGCCGGAGGTTATCGCGCGCGTGCGCGCGGTGTTCCGCCGCATGGCGCCGGATGATGCGCCCGAAAAGCTGACGTTTGACAATCTGGTGATTGACAAGCAGGCATACGACCTGATTATCAAGGGCAAGCGGGTGGACGCGCCGCCCAAGGAAATCGAGCTGTTGTATTACCTTGCCTCCAGCCCGAACCGCGTGTTCACGCGCGCGCAGCTGCTGGACGATGTGTGGGGGTTTGATTATTTCGGCGACACCCGCACGGTGGATGTACATGTCAAACGCCTGCGCGAAAAGCTGGAGGGCGTTTCGGACAAATGGGAGGTCAAAACCGTTTGGGGCGTCGGCTATAAGTTTGAGACCAAGGAGTAAACTATGGGCAGACGCAGCTTTTTCTTCAAAAACTATGTCACGCACCTGCTATTGATTGTGTGTGCATTTGCCATAGCGGGCAGCGTGTTCTATTATCAGATGGGCAATTATGCGCTGCAAACCAAGCAAACCGAATTGCGCACGACCGTGCAGAGTTTGGCGGAGCAGACCCGGCTGATGCTCGGCACGGATTCCGATGTGATTCGCGAAATCTACATGCTGTCCATCAGCACAGTGGCCAAGGAGGATGCCATTACGGTGTATGTGACCGACCGGGACGGCGTTATCCAGATGATTGCCGGGCCGGACGGCGACGCGGCCAAGGTAACGGGCTGGATGATTCCACGGGAAGTGACCGAGCAGATCCGTAAGACAGGCGGTTACGCAGAGGTCGGTCAGCTGGGCGTGCTGGGTGACCGATCGAGCTATACAGTCGGCATGCGCGTGTTGGGCGACGACGGCGAAATGAGCGCGATGATTTTTGTCTATACACAGGACGCGACCGCGGCGGGCGTGGTGCGCCATTCCACGCAGACACTGGTGCTGATTTTGCTCATCACGCTGGCGGTGGCGCTGGTGCTGTCCTTCATCCTGTCACAGCATATGACGCGGCCGCTCAAGGTGATTGCGGCGGCGGCAAAGGAGTTTGCCGCGGGCAATTTCGACGTGCGCGTACCGGAGGATAACCACTGCTATGAAATTGATGAGCTGGCGGTATCTTTCAACAATATGGCGCGCGACCTCGACCAGCTCGAGGAGCTGACGCGCGGCTTTATCTCCAATGTCAGCCACGAATTCAAGACCCCCATGACCACGATAGGAGGCTTTGTCGACGGCATGATAGACGGCACGATTCCGGTGGAGCAGCGCGATAAATATTTGCGCATCATCGCGGAGGAGACGCGCCGCTTGTCCCGCATGGTCAACCGTATGCTGGACGCCGCTAAAATCCAGTCGGGCGAGCTGATTCTCAACCCGGCTCCGTTTGATTTCTCCGAGATGACCAGCCAGATCATTCTGTCCTTTGAGCAGAAAATTGAGAAAAAACATCTGGAGGTCGAGTGTGATTTGGATGACCGCCTGATGGTCATGGGTGACCGCGATCATCTGTACCGCGCAGTGTATAATCTGGTGGATAACGCGGTGAAATTCATCAACGACGGCGGACGGCTGTGTCTGCGGGCGCGACCAGAAAACGGATTCTGCGCATTTGCCATCACCAACACCGGTATGGGCATTTCGCCGGAAGATCTGCCGCATGTGTTCGGCCGTTTCTACAAGGCGGATCGCTCGCGTTCCATGGACAAAACCGGCGCGGGACTGGGCCTGTATATTGTTAAAAATATCATCAATCTGCACGGCGGCGAAATTTCTGTGCGGTCGGACGGCGGCGAAACCGAATTTTCCTTTACGCTGCCGCTGGCGCCCCAGCAGCTGCCGGGCGGCGCAAAAAACCCGCAGAAATAAACAGCAGACCGTCCGTTTGGCGCGCATCGTGTGCAAAAAAACGGGCGGTCTGTCCGCGCTTGTTCAAAAAATATTCATATTGTTTTCAACAAACCGCCACAATGAGGGGGTAGAATGAAATCACAAAATCGATAGGGAGGTCAGAACAATGGATGACTTTAATCATAACAACAATAACATAACGCCGGAATCGCACGGTGATGCGCATACCGAACCGCAGCAACCCACTATGGAGCAGCCGTCGGCAGAAACACAGTATACCGAACCGCGCACGCCGTACCAGACACCGGTACAGCATCCCGCCTATCGTGAGGCGCCGCAGCAGTCATATGGCGATGCGCCGTATGCGCAGGACCCGATGGGTGCGGCGCCGCAGCCGCCGAAGAAGAAAAAGCACGGTAAAGCGCTTGCAATCGGCCTGGGCGGCGTTGCAGCGGCATGCCTGCTGTTTGCGGGCGGTGCGCTGATTGGGCATATGGTCTACTCGGGCGACGGCAGTGCGGTGGCGGCAAGCATACAGGCGGGCAATCTGCCCACGGTGCAGCTCAATCAGACACCCGACCTCGACCCGGATAATTACGATGTGGTAAATGGTCTGGCGGGCGAGGAAATCTACAAAAAGGTCAGCCCGTCGATTGTTTCGGTCATCTCAACCGCGGTGAACGGAACGGGTTCCGGTTCGGGCGTTATCATGAGTGAGGACGGCTACATCATCACCAATAACCATGTGGTGGAGAATGCGCAGAGCGTGACCGTGCAGCTGAGCGACGGCACGCAGTACGATGCTTCGATCATCGGTACAGACGAGCAGACCGACCTTGCAGTGCTCAAGGTGGAGCCGAATGGTGCGCTGACCGCTGCGGAATTCGGTGATTCGGATGAATTGCAACCCGGTGAATATGCTTATGCCATCGGCTCGCCCGGCGGCGTACAGTTTGCAAACACGATTACCGGTGGCCGCATTTCCGCCATCAACCGCGATGTGACCATCAACGACCGCGTGATGACCCTGATTCAGACCGACGCGTCCATCAATCCCGGCAACTCGGGCGGCGCGCTGATCAACAAGTACGGTCAGGTCGTCGGCATTACTTCCGCAAAGCTGTCGAGCAGCGGCTTTGGCGAGGCTTCGGTCGAGGGCATGGGCTTTGCCATCCCGATCAACACGGCCAAGGAGGTCGTTGACGAACTGATTGCCAACGGCTATGTCACGGGTCGTCCGTCTATCGGTATCACGGGTCAAAATGTAGAATCCGCAGACGGCAGTGTTGCAGGCGTTCAGGTTTACTCGATTGATTCGCGTGCCAAGGCAGCCAATGAGGGCCTGCAGGTGGGCGATATCATCACCGCAGTCAACGGCACGCCGACCCCCACCATGGATGACATCAACGCGATCAAGGAGAGCATGAAAGCGGGCGACAAGCTGACCTTGACGGTTTACCGTATGTCGACCGACAAGATGGTCAATCTGACGGTGACGCTGACCGATGCGCATGACTTGGAGGGCGATGACCCGGCGGCACAAAGCAGCCAGAACAGTCAAAACAGCCAGTACGGCTATGGCGGCTCACAGTATCAGAATCCGTTCTCGTACTTTGGATGGTAAAAAAGAGTTCGATTGAACCATGCAGGTTCAATCGAGGGGGCTGTGCCGCACAATGCGCGGACACAGCCCTTTCACGATTTTGCGCGCCAATGTGGCACACAAAATCGCTTCGCTGTATAAAAGCCGAGGCACTTGTCCTCGGCTTTTATGAGAGCAGGCCGCAAAACGGCCTGCTCTTTGTT
This sequence comes from Candidatus Agathobaculum pullicola, assembly GCA_019115085.1. Lineage (GTDB taxonomy): Bacteria > Bacillota > Clostridia > Oscillospirales > Butyricicoccaceae > Agathobaculum > Agathobaculum pullicola. The sequence goes on from DXEF01000034.1 coordinate 26,047, forward strand.
ACATGGGTGACTGACGGCGCGGGGATATGCAGCGCACGGAAACAGAAAGACAGGCTCCCGGTCGGGAGCCTGTCTGTTTTGTGTTTGCTTACTTTTCGTATTTCTCCGCCATCTGCTGGCTGATGAACTGGCGGGCGGTACGAGGAGAACGCCCGTTGCGGCGCAGCGCGAACCGCTCGGCGAGCAGATGCAGCTGATCCTCGGGCAGCGCAAGACCGCTTTCCGCGGCAAGCTGATCGACGATGTACAGGTATTCGTCCTTATCCGGTACGGAGAAGGTGATTTCCAGACCGAAGCGGTCGGACAAGGAGGTGACAGTCTCCAGACTGTCGCGCACGCGCACCTCGTCGCCTTCGCGGTCGGCAAAGCTCTCACGAATGAGATGGCGGCGGTTGCTGGTGGCGTAAATGACCAGATTGGCAGGTTTCCCTGCGAGCCCTCCCTCGATGAACGCCTTGAGGGCGGCGAAGTTATCGTCCTCGCGGCTGAAGGTGAGGTCATCCAGAAAGACGATAAAGCGGAACGGCGAGCGCAGCGTTTCCGCGAAGATTTTGGGGAAGCAGGTGATGTGCCGCGGCGACATTTCGATGATTTTCAGGCCGCGCTCGGCATATTCGTTGACCACGGCCTTGACGGTCGAAGATTTGCCCGTGCCCTTGTCGCCGTACAGCAGGATGTTGTTTGCCTCGCGCCCGTCAAGGAAGGCACTGGTATTTTTGAGGATCTGCTGCTTTTGGCGGTCGTAGCCGGGCAGGTCGTGCAGGCGAATGGTATCCGGATGCACGATCGGCGCAACAGTGCCATCATCCTGTACGGCAAAAGCAGAGGACTGCGCAAAAAAGCCATAGCCCTGTGCGCGGTAATAGCTGGCAAGCGCTGCACCGTCCCGAAAGGGCAGCGGAGACGAGGTGGGGAAGTCCGGTAGGGTCAGCAGCGCGGGCGTGTTATATCGTCCCGCCGCGGCGGTTTTGAGCGCAGTACCGTCAAGGGCGAGCAGCGCGTTCAGAGCCTCAATATCAAGCGTCGCCGCGCTCAGCAGCGCGGACGCGGGCGCGGCGAGTGTGTCGGTCAGGGTGTTGACATCGTAGTGGACGGCGTCAAGCAGCGCCTGTGATGCGTCCTGATAGGCGTAGTGCGCGGCGCACAGCGCGCCGTAGGCATCGGCAAAGCATTCCGCGTTTGCGCCGTCCAGGTAGTCCAGTGTCTCCACGTATGCGCGCACGAGCGGGTGCTGTTGCAGACCGCGCAGCGCGGAAAGCGCGTGCAGACGCAGGGAAAGAGCGGTAAGTTCCATATTTACATCTCCTCCGAGGAAGATTTTGTTTCCAAACCAGCATAACACACTTTGCGTGCCTTTTCAACATAGCATGAAAATAGTCTATGTTGGAGGGAGAGTCAGCAATGAGCCAATATGCTCTTTTAATATGCCGCAGCCAGACCGAAGCGGTCGGTCTGCGGCGCCATTTGGGACAGATGGGAGTACCGGGCGAGGTGGTGCGCCCGCCGCGGCATGCGCGTACGGATTCCTGCGGGTGGGCGGTGCGCGTGGGCGCGCAGCAATCCGAAGAGGCATTGCGCCGACTGCGGCAGCTCGGCATTTCGCCCTGCCGTGTCATACCGGACGAGGGGGTGAGCGTATGATCTATCTGGACAACGCAGCGACTACGCTGCACAAACCGCGCGCGGTGGACGAAGCGATGCGACGCGCCATGCACGCGGCGGCTGGTTATGCACGCGGCGGCTATGCGGCCGCGATGCGTGCGGGAGAAACCGTATATGCTTGCCGGGAGCAGGCGGCCGCGCTGTTCGGCGTGCAGGACCCGGCACGTGTGGTGTTCACGATGAACGCCACGCACGCGCTCAATCTGGCGATCCATGCGCTGGTGCAGCCGGATACGCGCGTCGCGGTCGGCGGTTACGAGCACAACGCGGTCATGCGACCGCTGATGCTGCGCGGGGTACAGCCGATGGTGCTGGATACGCCGCTGTGGGACGGGGCGGCGATGGTGCAGCGGGCAAAGCAGGCGCTGGCGGATGGCGCGGAGCTGTTTATCCTCAATCATGTGTCCAACGTGTTCGGCTTTGCCGCGCCGGTGGAGGCGATTGCCGCGCTGCTGGATGAGGCGGGTGTGCCGCTGATTCTGGATGCCTCGCAGTCCGCAGGCGTCATCGATATTGACGTGCGGCGGTATCCGTGCCTTGCGGCGGTTTGTATGCCGGGCCACAAGGGACTGTACGGTCCGCAGGGCACGGGTATTCTGCTGGCGCTCGATGACCGGATTGCGGCGCATCCGCTGCTTGCGGGTGGCACGGGAAGCCGGTCGGAGGAGATGCAGCAGCCGGACTTCCTGCCGGACGCACTGGAAAGCGGTACGCCGAATGTGCCGGGTATCGCGGGACTGGCAGCGGGATTGGCGTTTGTCCGGTCGGTCGGTCCGGCAAATATTCTGGCGCATGAGCGACGGCTGCTGCGCGAATTTGTCCGTGCGCTGGAAAAAGAAAAACGCATTGAGTGCTTTGCCCATCCCGCGCAAACGGGCGTTTTGTCCGTGCGCGTGCGCGGAGCGACCTGCGAGGGCGTGGCGGAGACGCTGGCGCGGCAGAATGTTGCCGTGCGTGCGGGACTGCACTGTGCGCCGCTTGCACACCGCACCGCAGGCACAGAGGAGAGCGGCACAATCCGCTTTTCGCTCTCCTTTTATTCGACCCCGCACCAGCTGGAGCACGCCGCCGAGCTGCTGTGTCAAACCGTAAAAAATCTGTGAATACGCTATACAGGGGACGGGATTTGTGGTAGTATAAATAAGGAAAAAATTCGCCTTTCGCACGGAGAAAGGCCGTGAATTTACAGGACAGGTGGCTTTATGGAGGCTTTTCAAAACATTTTCATTCCGCCCCTTCAGAATTTCGACCTGCTTTCGTCGCTCAAGAGCGGGGTTGCATCCTTGCAGACCGCGGGGCCGACGGACGTGGTCGATATTCTGATTGTAGCCTACATCATCTACCGCATGATGAAGCTGCTCAAGGATACCAGTGCGGCACGATTGGCCAAGGGCATTCTTGTGCTGGCGCTCGTGATGCTGCTGGCAAGCTGGTTCGGACTGACATCGATTTCCTATATCCTGCGTACGGCGGTATACTATGCGCCGTTTGTGCTGGTGATTATCTTTCAGCCGGAGCTGCGCCGTCTGCTCGAGCAGCTCGGCAAGGGCAATCTGAGCCGTCTGCTCGTTCCGGCAAACGACCCGGACGAGATTGAGGAGGCTATCGGCGCCACGGTTTCGGCTTGCGCGGATATGTCCAAGACCAAGACCGGCGTGCTGATTGTGTTTGAACGCAAGGAGCGTTTGGGGGAGATCGCCGCGACCGGCACCTTGCTGGACGCCGACCCGTCGCCCGAACTGCTCAAAAACATCTTTTTTAAGAACAGTCCGCTGCATGACGGCGCGCTGATTATGCGTGCGGGAAAAATTTATGCGGCCGGCTGCGTGCTGCCGCTTTCGGGCAGCCAGACCCTGTCGCGCGATTTGGGTACGCGCCACCGCGCCGCGGTCGGCATGAGTGAGTCGTCCGACAGCGTGCTGGTGGTCGTTTCCGAGGAAACGGGCGCTATCTCGGTCGCCATCGGCGGTATGCTCAAACGGCATCTGTCGCCCGAAGTGCTGAAAAAAGTGCTTGAATCCGAATTGCTTGAGCCGGAAAAGCCGGATAAACGCGGCATCTCGTCCCTTCGGAATATCTGGAAGGGAGGTGCGGGCAAATGAAGCAGTTTATAAAAACGCATGATATCTGGCTGCGTCTGCTGTCTCTTTTGCTTGCATTCGTGCTGTGGCTTGTCGTCCGCGATATCGAAAACCCGACTAAGCCAACCACCATCCGTGACGTACCGGTCAAGCTGACCGGCACGGAGCAGCTGATGAGCAGCTACAATCTTTCCGTAATCGAGTACACGACGACAATCGATGTCAGGGTGGAAGGACCGAACAACGAGATCACAGACAGCACGTTCCGTAAAAAAGTTACCGCTACCATTGATGTTGCGGATATTACGGACGGCGCCGGAGAGTATGCACTGACGCCGCAGATTAGCACAGGGAGCTATAATGTCGATTCCACGGGCACAGAACCGACGACGGTGCGCGTTCTGGTGGATAAGGTAACGACTGCAACCGTTCCTGTCCGCGTGGAAACAACGGGCACGGCGGCGGATGGTATTCGTCCGGGTACGCCGGAGCCGACTACGACCAAAGAGGTCACGATTTCCGGACCGGAGGCCGAGCTGCGCGAGGTGGCCTACGCGTATGGTACCATTGATGTAACGGGCAAGTCCTCCACCTTCACCGGAGAGTGCAGTATTGCCCTGTATAACGACGCGGGCGAGCCCATCACGGGTACGCATGTGACATGCCAGACCAATACGATTACCGTGCGTGTGCCGATCTATCCGGTGGAGAGCGTGCCGCTGACCGTTTCGCTGACCGACGGCGAAACGCTTAAGGAAGAACAAGTGAATGTGAGCATCAACCCGTCTTCCATCACGCTCATCGGCGATCAGAAAACGCTTGCCGGTATTACGGAGATCAACCTCGGCACGATTGCGTTGGATGATGCGCGCACAGGCGTTCCGGTGGAGATGGAGATTCCGCTGCCCGAGGGTGTGCGGCTGGACAGCGGCCAGCCTTCGACCGCACAGGTGACCATCAGCGTCAAGGAACAGGAGGATGTGTCCACTCGCAAAATACAGTTGACAAAATTCGTGCCGACGGATACTGCGCAGGAGGAGACGCCGTATTCGGTCCGTGTGCTGACCGAGTCGGTCGAGATTGAGCTGCGTGGCAGCGAAAGCGCGCTGGGGCAGGTGGATATCAACAGCCTGTCAATCGGACTGACCTTTGATTCCGTGTCACTCGGTCTGGGCACGCATAAGGTTAAGGGCGTCGTAGCGGCCACCGGCTTGCCTCCCGGCGTAACGATGGTCGGCAGCGACGTCGAGGTCGAGATTGAGATCACCGGCCCGGACGGCGAGGAAACAATAGCGCCGCCGGAGGATACCGATACCGCACAGGATGGCAGCGCGGAGACGGCGCAGGACGAGGGCGCGGATACCGACGCGGCGCCGTCGGAGGAAGGCGGAGACGGCGCATGAGTTTGATGGTGAGCAATATTCGCCTGCCGTTTGATGTGCCGGAGGAGCAGGCGCTGGCCGAGGCAAGACGGCTGACCGGTCTTCATTCAAACGATACGCAGGCTGCGGTGTACCGCGTCAGCATTGACGCGCGGCGCGGCAAAATCTTTCGCGTATATTCGGTGCGGATGGATGCGCCGATGGACGAAAAGGCATTTGCGGAAAAACTGCAAATGCCCTTCGTGCGTTATAAACCGGATGAAAAACCGGCGGTTCTCTGCGGCAGCAAGCGATTGGAGCATCGGCCGGTGGTGGTCGGACTGGGGCCTGCAGGTCTGTTTGCGGCCTATATGTTGGCAAAACACGGCTACACGCCGCTCGTTCTGGAGCGCGGCGGCGACTTGGACGCGCGCGACCGCGCGGTAGAGGCTTTCTGGAGCGGCGGCGCGCTGGACGCTGAAAGCAATATCCAGTTCGGAGAAGGCGGCGCGGGCGCGTATTCGGACGGCAAACTGACCACGCGCATCGGCGACCCGCTGTGCGATACCGTGCTGGAAACGCTGGCCGCGCATGGCGCGCCGGCGGATATCGTCAAAAAGGCCAAGCCCCATGTGGGCACGGATATTTTGAAAAAGGTAGTGCGCGCCATGCGGCGCGAAATCATTCAAAACGGCGGTGAAGTGCGGTTTGGCACACGTCTGACTGGCGTTTCGGTCAAAAATGGAGCGCTGCGCGGCGTACAGGCGGGCGGTGAAGCCATCGCCTGTGAGCGGGCGGTGCTGGCCATCGGCCACTCGGCGCGCGATACCTTTGATGCGCTGCATCAAAACGGGGTATACTTTGAGCCGAAGGCATTTTCGGTCGGCGTGCGCATTGAGCATCTGCAAAGTGAAATCGACCGCGCGCTATACGGCAAGTATGCGGGACATCCGCTTTTGCCGCCTGCGGAATACAACCTGTCCCGTCGTGAGGGCGGACGAGCCTGCTATTCCTTCTGCATGTGTCCGGGCGGCGTGGTCGTCGCGGCGCAGAGCGAGGAGCATACGGTCGTTACCAACGGCATGAGTTACCATGCGCGCGACGGCAAAAACGCCAATTCCGCGCTTGCGGTGTCGGTTGATCCGGCGGATTTTAATGACGGCACGCCGTTCGGCGGCGTCGCCTTACAGCGGCGCATCGAGCGCGCGGCTTTTGCACAGACTGGATCGTACCGCGCGCCCTGTCAGCGTGTGGGCGATTTTCTGGCGGGACGGCCGAGCACATGTGCGGGTGCGGTGCAGCCAAGCTATCCGCTGGGCGTGCAGTTTGGCGAGGCGGCGGCGTGTCTGCCATCCTTTGCGCAGAATATGCTGCGGGACAGTCTGCCGTGTTTCGGCCGAAAGATTCGCGGCTTTGACGCAGCCGACGCGCTGCTGACCGGGCCGGAGACGCGCACATCCTCTCCGGTGCGCATGAAGCGCGGAGAGGATTTGTTTGGCCTTGGCTGCGCGGGGATGATTCCTTGCGGCGAGGGCGCGGGTTACGCGGGCGGCATTATGTCCGCGGCGGTGGACGGCATACGGGCCGCACATCGGATTATGGAAGAATTTCGTCCCTTCGATTGAAGTGTACCGTTTCAATTGAAGGAAAAATACGCCGCACTCCGGCGTGAAAACTCTATAAAAGCAATAAAAAAATGAGGCGATACCATTGACCCAACAGGGAACGATTAAAAAGATACTGCCCGGCGGCATGGCGGAAATTGAAGTGACCCGCCGTTCGGCTTGCGGGCATGACTGCGCCAAGTGCGGCGGCTGCGGCGGACTGGAGACACAGACGCTGTATGTCACCGCGCGCAACCGTGCGGAGGCGCAGGTGGGAGAGCGCGTGCTGATTGAGGGCGAAACCGGACAGGTGCTCGGCTATGCAGGACTGGTGTATTTACTGCCTGTGGTTCTGTTTTTTGTCGGTTACGGTGCGGGCAGCGCGCTGCAAAAGGGCGCGGGGGTGTCCGCTTTATGCGGCGGCATTTTGTTTGCCGCAGGCATCGTGGCGGCGATTCTTTTCAGCCGTGAGATGAAGCGGAAAAATAGCGTGCCGTTTGAAATTACAAAAAAGCTCTGAATTTTTTGTGAATTTTTACTGATTTTGTGCTGTTTGCCCTTGTGCTATCCGAGAAAGTTCGGTAAAATAGATTGAATACGCAAGGCCGTGCGTAAACACGGCGGGAAAGGGTTATGAAATGTTTGGCTTTATCCGTCCGGTGAAGCCCGAGCTGCGGGTAAAAGAGGCTGACCGGTTCCAGCAGATCTATTGCGGGCTGTGTCATGCAATCCGTGCGCGGTACGGCCGGTTTTATACCCTGTTCCTGAGCTATGACATGACATTCTTCGCGCTGGTGGTCGGCTGCGGTGAGGAACAAACCGCGCCGCCGTGCCGCAAACGGTGCGACGCGCATCCGCTGACGCGCCGTGCATGTGCCGCGCCTGACGGGGCGCTGGAGCTGGCGGCGGATGTGAGCGTGCTGCTCACCTATCACAAATTCCGCGATAGTCTGGCCGATGAAAAAGGGCCGAAGCGCGCTTTGGCATGGCTGTTGTGCCGTTTGGGACGGCGCGGCTACGAACGCGCGCGGGCACGTCTGCCCGAGGCAGACCGCGAAATGGTGCAGGCGCTGGACGATTTGCAGCAGCTCGAACGCGAAAAATGCGATTCGATGGACCGTGCGGCGGACGCTTCCGCGCGGCTGACAGCGGCGGCCGTGCCGCATACCGGAGACGCGCGTGAGCGCGTGCTGCGGCAGATGTTTTACCATATCGGGCGGTGGATTTATCTGCTTGACGCCGCGCAGGATGTGGCGGAGGATATGGAACAGGACAATTATAATCCGGTGGCGCTGCGCTACGGCCTGCGCACGCCGGATCTGACAGAGATACGACAGCCGCTTGAGCGCACGCTGGAGCGGTCGCTCGCCGATATCTGTATGGCGTATGACCTGCTGGATATGGGGCGGGACGCGGACCTGATCCGCAATATTATTTTTCTGGGTATGCCGCTGGTGACGAAACAGGTGCTGGACGGGACGTACCAAACGAACGGAGGATGGGGCAAACATGGATCCCTATAAGGTGCTCGGCGTTACGCCGCAGACAAGCGACGACGACGTCAAACGCGCTTACCGCGAACTGGCGCGCAAATATCATCCAGACAACTATATCAATAACCCGCTGGCCGATCTGGCCGAGGCCCGTATGAAGGAAATCAACGAGGCCTACGACATGATTATAAACGAGCGCGCGGGCAAAAGCTCGTCCGGCGCATCCGGTGGTCAGCAGTACAGCGGCGGCCAGCAGCAGCGCGCCTATTCGGGCGCGAACGCTTCGCTGTACAGTCAGGTGCGGCAGGCGATCAATCAGGGCAATCTGGGTATGGCTGAGGCGCTTTTGCAGCGTGCAAACGGCCGTGACGCCGAGTGGTTCTACCTGATGGGTACGGTATATTACCGCAAGGGCTGGTATGACGAGGCCGCGCGGGCCTATACGCAGGCCTGTCAGATGGACCCGTCCAACATGGAATACCGGACCGCGCTGAATAATCTGAACATGTCAGGCGGTTATGGCGGCTATCGCCCCATGCAGGAGGCCAATCTGTGTGATTTCTGCGTGCAGCTGGCGGTCTGCAACTGCTGCCTGAATGCCTGCTGCAATGCGGGATGTTGATATGAAAACGAAGGAAATCGCGCGCGGCGGCTTGCTGGCCGCAGCAGCCGTGGCGCTTTTATATGTGGGCGGGACAGTGACCTATATCGGTCCGGCCGCCTGCCTGATGGCGGGTGTAGCCACGGTCGTACCGCTTTTGCGGCGCGCGCGGCTGAAAACTGCGGTCACGCTGTATCTGGCGGTATCGATCCTGTCCGCGCTGCTTGTGCCGCGCAAGATTATGGTTGCGGCCTATGTGCTGTTTTGCGGCCTGTATCCCATTGTGAAATTCTGTATAGAGTGCTATGCACCGCGCCGGACGCAGATGAGTGCGAAACTGGCATATTTCAATATCGCTCTGGTGATAGCGGCCGGGCTTGCCGTGTTCGTTTTCCTGCCGCAGTTCTCCATTACCGGCTTTGTCCGGATAGCGGCCGTATGGGTGGCTGCCGATATCACATTTATTATCTATGACGTGGCGCTGTCACGGCTGATCGCACTGCTGCGCAGAAGCCTGCCGCCCGATTAAAGAAGGGGAAAAAACAATATGAAAAGTATGACCGGCTACGGCCGTGCGAAAGAGGAGCGGGACGGCAAGACCATTACGGTCGAGCTGCGCGCGGTCAATCACCGTTATCTGGACTGCACGGTGAAAGCGCCGCGGCAGTACGGTTTTCTGGATGACGCGGTTAAAAAGGCCGCGGCTGCCCGCATTGCGCGCGGTAAGGTGGAGGTTTTCGTCGGCGTGGAGGTCGATGAGGGCGGTGATGTGGCCATCACGGTCAACCACCAGCTGGCAAAGTGCTACTTGGATGCGCTGCACGATTTGAGCGAGACTTACGGTCTGCGCGACGACGTGACCGTGACCACACTGTCCAAGCTGCCGGACGTGCTCGGTTCCGAGCGTATCGAGCAGGATGCCGAAGCCATGACCCGTGACGTGCTTGCGGTGTTTGAAAAGGCGTGCGACGGCTTCGACCAGATGCGTCTGCGTGAGGGGGAAAGACTGGCCGAGGATGTGCGCAGCCGCTGTGCGGCAATCGAGCGTATGGTCGGCGAAGTGGAGACGCGCTCGCCTGAGCGGGTCAAGGAATATCGCGAAAAGCTGCTGGCCCGTATGCAGGAGGTGCTGGCGGATACCAGCATCGACGAGACGCGCATTTTGACCGAAGCGGCCATCTATGCGGATAAGACCGCGGTCGATGAGGAAACTGTGCGCTTGCGCAGCCATCTCCATCAGATGGACGGCATGCTCAAGGAAACGCAGTCGGTCGGCCGCAAGCTGGATTTTCTCGTGCAGGAGATGAACCGTGAGGCCAACACCATTGGCTCTAAGGCCAACGATGTGACAATGGCGCGCATCGTGGTGGATATCAAGAGCGAAATTGAGAAAATCCGCGAACAGATCCAAAACATCGAGTAATATAAACATTGAAGTCGGGCTTTGCTCGACTGTTGGATACGACTCATTCGTTCGGAAACTCGCTTCCGAACGAGACGGAATAGAAAGGAGGCGGCACAGGTGAAACTCATCAATATCGGGTTTGGTAATATGGTGGCCTCATCGCGGCTGATTGCCATTGTCAGTCCGGAATCCGCGCCGGTCAAGCGCACCGTGCAGGAGGCGCGTGACCGCGGCATGGTGATCGACGGAACCTATGGCCGCCGCACACGTGCTGTTTTGATTATGGACAGCGATCATGTGGTGCTGAGTGCTTTGCAGCCGGAAACAGTGGCGGCCCGTTTTGCGGGCGATGCGGAGGAAGGAACGAGCGAAGATGCGTAAAGGAACCTTATATGTATTTACCGGGCCGTCGGGCGCAGGCAAGGGGACGCTGCTCTCGCGCCTGCAGGAACAGGACAACCGCCTGTTCTATTCAATTTCCGCTACCACGCGTACGCCGCGCCCGGGTGAGACGGACGGCGTGCAGTATTACTTTCTCTCCAAGGCGGAATTTGAGGAAAAAATTGCGCAAAATGCTTTTTTGGAGCACGCGCGCTATGTGGATAACTATTACGGCACGCTCGAAGCGCCGGTCAACGAAAAGCTGGAGCAAGGCTTTGACGTGGTTTTAGAGATCGAAGTGCAGGGTGCGATGCAGGTGCACGAAAAGCGGCCGGATGCGGTGATGGTGTTCATCGCGCCGCCGTCGTTTGAAGAACTTGCCGCGCGGCTGCGCGGACGCGGCACCGAGGATGAAGAAAAGGTGCTCAAACGGCTGGAAACCGCCAAAGAGGAACTGAAGTATCAAAATGAGTTCGATTATGTGGTCGTGAATGATGAGCTTGATCGGGCTGTGGAGGAATTGCAGAATATTCTGGCAAAGCGCCGTACATAACGGCGTGGTTCTTTTCATAAATAATACAAAGGGTAATATAAGGAGATTGGATTACTATGCTGAAACCTTCGATGCAGGAACTGATGAAACGTGTGGGCAACCGTTATCTGCTGGTCAATCTGGCTGCGCAGCGTGCCCGTGACATCGCCGATCAGGCCGAGGAGACAGGTGAGCAACTGCCGGATAAGGCGGTAAAGCTGGCACTTGACGAAATTGCCGCCGGTACAATCGTCTATCGTCCGGGTCCGCGTACTACGCCTGTGATTGTGCAGAATAATGCGATTGCAGCGGCGATGGTCGATGTGGACGAGGCCATTGATTTAGACGACGAAGAGGGTACGGCTTCCAGTGAGGACAACGCCGAAGAGCAGGAGGAAGAAGCCCGCCGTCTGGATGAGTTTGACGATCACGAGCTGGATGACGGCGATGTGCCGGAGGAGGACCGCTGAGCCATGCGTCTGGCTGGGAAAAGCGTGGTGCTGTGCGTGACGGGCGGCATCGCGGCCTATAAAGCCGCCGACCTGACCAGCAAGCTGCGGCAGGCGGGGGCGACAGTGCGTGTGCTGATGACGGAATCGGCTGCGCAGTTTATTTCTCCCATCACGTTTGAAACCCTATCCGGATATCGCACGGTGGTGGACACCTTTGACCGTAATTTCGCGTGGGAGGTGGAGCATATCTCGCTAGCGAAAGCCGCGGATGTGTTTGTGATTGCGCCTGCGACCGCCAACATCATCGCAAAAGCGGCGCACGGCATCGCGGATGACATGGTTTCGACCACGCTGCTGGCAACCAAGGCGCCGGTTGTCATCGCGCCCGCGATGAACACCGGCATGTACGACAATCCGGTGACGCAGCAAAACCTGAACATCCTGCGTGCGCGGGGATTTCACATCGTCGACCCGGCGGCGGGACACCTCGCCTGCGGGGATACGGGACGGGGCAAGTTGCCCGATACGCCGACGCTGCTGCATGGCATCGAGCAGGCGCTGACCCCGCAGGACCTGAAAGGTTTGCGCGTGTTGGTGACTGCCGGACCGACGCAGGAGTCGCTTGACCCGGTGCGTTTCCTGTCCAATCACTCGACGGGAAAGATGGGTTACGCCATCGCAGCGCGTGCGGCGATGCGCGGGGCCGAGGTGACGCTGGTTTCCGGCCCGACCGCGCTGCAAACGCCGCTGGGCGTCGAGCGCGTAGACATTGTCTCGGCGCGCGATATGTATGATGCGGTGATATCCCGTGCGGACACGCAGGATATCATTATCAAGGCCGCCGCGGTGGGCGATTACCGACCTGCGCAGACGGCGGACGAAAAGATGAAAAAGAGCGACGACGATTTGACCGTCGCGCTGGTGCGCAATCCGGATATTCTGGCCGAGCTTGGCCAGAATAAACGTCCGGGACAGCAGCTTTGCGGCTTTGCGATGGAGACCCAGAATCTGCTGGAGAACGCTGCCGGTAAACTGCGCCGCAAAAACTGCGACATGCTGGTGGCAAACTCTTTGCGCGACAAGGGCGCGGGCTTCGGCACGGATACCAACGCCGTCACGCTGTTGTTTGCAGATGGCACGCGCGAAACGCCGCCGCTCATGCCCAAAGAGGATGTGGCGGACGTGATTTTTGACCGCCTGCTGGCCATGCGGGCAAACTAAACTGGAAAGAGAAAGGAGTATAGCGGTTGACGGAACAGATTTGCGCGGTTGCCGTGGATGCGGCGACCTACGCCATCGACAAGCTGTACTCCTACCGTGTGCCGGACGAGCTGCGGGAACAGGTGCAAATCGGCACCCGTGTTCTCGTGCCGTTCGGCTTTGGCAATAAACGGGCGGAAGCGGTCGTGCTCGCGTTCCGAGGGGACGCGGGCGGCCACAAGCTCAAGCCGGTCATCGAAGTACTGGATGACACGCCCATTTTGACCGCGCAGCAGCTCAAGCTCGCCGCGTGGATGCGCGAGCGACTGTATTGCACGTTTTTTGACTGTGTGCGGGTTATGCTGCCCGCAGGGCTGTGGTTCAAGCGTAACGAAACGTACACCCTCGCGCCCGATGCCGACCTTGCCGCGCTGCGGCAGTGGGATGGGGATGTGGGTCGAGTGCTTTCCCTGTTTGATCAGCCGGGACAGACGCTTGCCGTGTCCGATATCCGGCAGCGGCTGGGCGGAAAAAGTGTCACCCGTGTGCTGGATGCGCTGACGGGTGAGGGTGTGCTGACTTACCACAGCAACACCGTGCAGAAATCGGGCGACAAGACCGAGAAAATGCTCGCGCTCGATATGGAAGCGGGAGAGGCAATGGCACGCATCGGTCGCCGCAGTCCCGCGCGGCTGGATGTGGTTTCCGTGCTGGCGGACGGCGGCTGGATGAGCCAGAAAGAGCTGGTGTATATGACCGGCGTGACCGACGCGGCGCTGCGCGACATGGTGAAAAAGGGTATGCTGCGCGCACGACAGGAGGAACGTCTGCGCACACCGGATTTTTCTCAGGTGCCGCCAGCACCGTCGCCGGTGCTGAGCGCGGCGCAGCAGCAGGCATATGACGGACTTGCCGCCTTGATGGATGAGGACGCGCCGCGCGCGGCGTTATTGTTCGGCGTGACCGGCAGCGGTAAGACGCAGGTGTACCTGAAGCTGATTGCGCACGCGCTTGAGCAAGGCAAAAGCGCGGTCGTCCTCGTGCCAGAAATCGGGTTGACGCCGCAGGTCATGCGGCAGTTTGCCGCGCAGTTCGGCGACACGGTTGCTGTTCTGCACTCCGCGCTGTCTGCCGGAGAGCGGTATGACAGCTTTAAGAAAATCAAATCCGGCCGTGCGCGCGTTGTTATCGGTACGCGCTCAGCGGTTTTTGCGCCGGTCGAGTGTCTCGGAGTGGTCATCCTCGACGAGGAACAGGACGGTGCGTACAAATCCGAGCAGTCCCCGCGCTATCACGCGCGCGATGTGGCCAAGTACCGTGCCGCACACGAGGGCGCGCTGCTGGTACTCGGCTCCGCGACCCCCTCGGTCGAGACGTATTACGGGGCAAAACAGGGGAAATATCCGGTGTTTTCGCTCACCGAGCGGTTTATGGGCGCCAGCCTGCCCGAGGTGCAGATTGCGGATCTGCGCGGACAGGCCCGCGAAGGGCGTAGCGGCGTCATTGGCCAGCAGCTGGAAAGCGAGCTGATTGACACACTCGGTACAGCGAAACAGGCGATTTTGTTCCTCAACCGACGCGGTAACAGCCGTGTGATAGGCTGCGCGCTGTGCGGCTGGGTGCCGGCGTGCCCGTCGTGTTCGACGAGTATGACTTACCACTCGGCTTCCGGTCGCGCGATGTGCCACTATTGCGGTGCATCGGTTAAAATCACGGGTACCTGCCCGGTCTGCGGCGGCACGAGTCTGTTTACCGAAACGCCGGGTACGCAGAAGGTCGAGCAGGAATTGCACGAAAAATTCCCGTCCGCGCGTGTGCTGCGCATGGACGCAGACACGATGACTACCAAGGGTGCGCACGAAAAACTGCTGGCGCAGTTTGCCAAAGGCGGCGCGGATATCCTGCTCGGCACGCAGATGGTGACCAAGGGGCTGGACTTTGAGAATGTCACGCTCGTTGGTGTGCTGGATGCGGACCAGAGCCTGTATGCGCAGGATTACCGCGCGCGGGAGCGCACGTTTTCGCTCATCACGCAGGTGGTCGGGCGAGCGGGACGGCGGTTTGATACGGGCAAGGCCGTCATCCAGACGTACAGCCCGACGCATCTGGTCATTCTGACCGCCGCGCGGCAGGATTACGAAGCGTTTTACGAGCGCGAGATGGAAACGCGGCAGGCGCTGCAATGCCCGCCGGTCTGCGATTTGACCGTATTGACCGCGATAGGAGAGGTAGAGCAGCAGGTGCTGGCAAGTCTGATTGCACTCAAAACCCGCCTGCAAAGCCTGATGGAAGGGCAGTATGCGGACGTGAAAGCCCCCGTACTCGGCCCGGCGGCGGCGCAGGTAGTCAAGGTGATGGGACGATACCGCTATCACCTGACCATGCGTGCGCAAAATACGGCACGCTGGCGAGCGCTGATTGCGGGTGTGATGCGCGAGTTTTTGCAGGACAGCAAAAACCGAGGGGTGACCGTGTTTGCGGACGAAAATCCCGATCTGTGAGGCGTGGAGGAACGATGGAACAACAATTTGTGATTCGGCGGGCGGCGGCGGGAGACGCGGCGGCTCTTCTGGAAATCTATCAGCCGTACATTACGGATACGGTTATCACATTTGAATATGAGGTGCCCGCGACGGAGGAATTTGCCGCGCGCATCACGGACACGCTCGCGCGGTTTCCGTATCTTGTGTGCCAGCGGGATGGAAAACCGGCTGGTTATGCCTACGCGCATCCCATCCGAGAGCGTGCGGCCTACGACTGGGCGGTGGAGCTGTCCATTTACTTAGCGCCCGCGGCGCAGGGATACGGCGTAGGCACAGTGATGTACCGCTGTCTGATTGATCTGCTGGAGATGCAGAATGTACGTATTTTATACGGCTGCGTTACACTGCCGAACGAGAAAAGCCGTCGTCTGCACGAAAAACTGGGCTTTGCGCTGACGGGCGTGTGGCATGGTTCGGGCTGGAAGTTCGGGCGGTGGCACGACGTGGGCTGGTTTGAAAAGCGCATGGGCGGCGACGGACCGGCGCAGCCGATTGTGCCGTTTGATAGACTAAAAGAAGAAAAAATACAGGAATGTTTGCGCCGGTATACGGCAATGCTGAATAATGGAGGACTGAACTGACATGGCACTTCGTAAAATTCTGACAGAGGGCGATGAGCAGCTTTTGAAGCACAGCCGCAAGGTGGAAAAGTTTGATAATCGTCTGCATATGCTGCTGGATGATATGCGCGAGACGTTGGAAAACTCAGGCGGCGTTGGTCTTGCCGCGCCGCAGGTCGGCGTGCTGCGGCGCGTGGTGGTGCTGCTGGACGTGAACACCGAGCCGGAGGAGCTGATTGAGCTGGTCAATCCCGAGGTGATCGAGACGCGCGGTGCAGAACGCGTGGTTGAGGGCTGCCTGTCCGTGCCGGGCGTGTACGGCTATGTCACCCGCCCGACCTGGGCCAAGATCCGTGCGCAGGACCGCGACGGTAACTGGTTCGAGCGCGAGGGCGAAGGCATTGTCGCGCAGTGCTTCTGCCACGAGACCGAGCACCTCGACGGCCACCTGTTCACCGAGAAGGTCGAGGAGTATGTCGATCTGGAAGACCTCCAGCAGGATGGCAAGGGTGACGCGGAATGAAAATCGTGTTTATGGGCACGCCGGATTTCGCCGTGCCGAGTTTGCGGGCGCTTATCGAAGCGGGACATGAGGTGTGCGCTGTATACACCCAGCCCGACAAGCCGCAGGGCCGCAAGCAGATTCTGACCCCGCCGCCGGTGAAAACGCTGGCGCAGGAGCATAACATCCCGGTGTATCAGCCGCAGACGCTCAAAAAAGAGGAGGAACAGGCGCAGCTGCGTGCGCTCGCGCCCGAGGTTATCATCGTGGTGGCCTATGGTAAGCTGCTGCCGAAAGCCGTGCTGGACATCCCGCCGCGCGGGTGCATCAATGTGCATGGTTCGCTGCTGCCACGCTGGCGCGGGGCCGCGCCCATTCAGTGGTCGGTCATCGCGGGCGACGAAAAGGCAGGCGTGACGACCATGCGGATGGCCGAGGGGCTGGATACGGGCGACATGCTGCTCAAGTACGAAACCGAGGTCGGCGCGCGGGAGACCGCGGGCGAGTTGTTCGACCGACTGGCGCAGGCGGGCGCGCAGTTGCTGGTGGAAACGCTCGACCGGCTCGACACCATCACCCCAACCCCGCAGGAGGATAGTCAAAGCTGCTACGCGCATATGCTGGATAAGCAGATGGCAGTGATCGACTGGTCCAAGTCGGCGCGTGAGATCGATTGTCTGATTCGTGGACTGAACCCGTGGCCGGTGGCCTTGACGACGCTGGACGGCGCGCGGCTCAAGGTTTATGCGGCGCAGCCGGTTTCTGGTGAAGGGAAGCCGGGCGAGGTACTGGTGAGCGATGCGAAAAAGGGGCTTGTGGTCGCGTGCGGCGTGGGGGCGCTGGCGCTGGAAGAGATTCAACTGGTCGGTGGAAAACGCATGAAGAGCGCGGATTTTCTGCGCGGTCATGCGGTGGAGAAAGCAACCGTTTTAGGTGGATCAAAGGAGTAAGCTATGCCTTATTTTGGTTATTACGGCATTGATATGTATTATATCGTGCTGGTGGTTCCCTGCATCATTCTGGCGTTCTGGGCACAGAGCAAGGTCAAAAGCACATTCGGTAAATATTCGCAGGTACTCAATCGGCGCGGTTTGAGCGGCGCACAGGCAGCGGATGCGGTGCTGCGGGCAAACGGTGTGACCGGCGTGCGCATTGAGCGGGTTTCCGGCCGTCTGACCGACCATTTCGACCCGCGCTCGAACGTCATCCGTTTGTCGGACGCGGTGTACGATTCGACCTCGGTCGCGTCAGTGGGTGTGGCCGCGCACGAGGCGGGTCATGCGGTGCAGCATGCGGTCGGCTACTTTCCCATCCGGCTGCGCACGGCTATCATCCCGCTGACGCAGTTCGGCTCGATGGCGGCATTCCCGCTCATTCTGCTGGGTATTTTTCTCAATTCCGAGACGTTTATCAACATCGGTATTCTTGCGTTCGGACTGGCGACCCTGTTCCAGCTCGTGACGCTGCCGGTGGAGCTGAATGCGTCGAGCCGCGCGCTGGCGGCCATCCGTGAGCGCAATCTGCTGTATGAAGACGAATACCCGATGGCGAAAAAGACGCTCACTGCCGCTGCGATGACCTATGTTGCCGCGCTTGCGGTGTCGCTCGCGCAGCTTTTGCGACTGCTGCTGATTTTTGGAGGACGGAGACGCGATGACTGACAAACGCCCGCGCACGGCGCGCGAAGCCGCGGCCCTGGCGCTGTTCGCAATGGACGAGGACGGCGCGTGGTCGGACGGTGCGCTGCACCAGCGCCTTGCCCATGCCGCGCTTGCAAGCCGCGACGCGGCGCTGGCCTCCCGGCTGGTATACGGCACGGTGCAGAATGAGATGCTGCTGGACTGGTATTTGCGGCATTTTTCCAGCGTACGGCTCAAGAAAATCGCGCCGCGCGTGCGTATCTGCCTGCGCATGGGGCTGTATCAGCTGATTTTGATGGATAAAATCCCGCCGCATGCCGCGGTCGCGGAGACAGTGGAGCTGGTGCGGCGGTACTGCCGCGCGGACGGGCGCACGGTTTCGTTTGCCAACGCCGTGCTGCGGCACGCGGCAGATGCGGTGCAGAACGGCAGCCTGCCTGTGCTTGACTGTCCGGACAAGGAAAGCTACTATGCGCTCCGATACAGCCATCCCGAATGGCTGGTGCGGCACTGGTCGGAGCAGTTTGGTCAGAAAATGGCCGAAAAGCTGTGTCAGGCGGACAACGCGGACACGCCGGTGTCCGTGCGGGTGAATCTTTTGAAAACCACGCCAGAGGCCGCGCGCGCGGCGCTGGAAAGCGCGGGGCTGACTGTGCAGGTGCATCCGGCGTTCGACGACATTCTGCTCTGCGCCGGCGGGGATGTGGCGGCGACCACCGCGTTTGAGACGGGCGAAATCACCGTGCAGGACGCGGCAAGCGCGCTTGCGGCTGCGGTGGCAGACCCCAAACCGGGCGACACCGTACTGGACTGCTGCGCCGCGCCCGGCGGCAAGAGCTTTGCCATGGCCGGACGCATGCAGGGGTGCGGCAGCGTTACCTCGTGCGACATCTACGAACATAAGCTGGCCCGCATCCGCGAGGGCGCGCGGCGAATGGGGCTTTCTAACATCCAGACTGCTTTGCAGGATGCCGCCGCGCCGCGGGAGGAGTGGAAAGACACGGCGGATGTGGTGCTGTGCGACGTGCCGTGCTCGGGACTTGGCATCATCCGAAAAAAGCCCGAAATCCGCTATAAAGACCCGGCGGAGCTGGAAAACCTGCCCGCCTTGCAGGCGAGCATCCTGCAAAACTGCGCGCAGTATGTCAAAGAAGGTGGCACACTGGTTTATTCGACCTGCACGATTTTGCAGCGCGAGAATGAGGATGTTGTCCGCGCGTTTCTCGCGGCCAATCCGTCGTTTGAGGCTGTCCCGTGGGAGCATAAGGTATGCGGCATGCGCGAGGACGGCATGGTGACGCTGCTGCCGCCCGTACATCAGACCGACGGCTTTTTTATCGCCAAAATGAGGAAGAACGCATGACAGAAATCAAGTCCCTGACAATGGAAGAACTGAAAGCCGAACTGGCCCAGATGGGTGAAAAGCCCTTCCGCGCGGGACAAATCTTCAAATGGCTCCACCAGCCGGTAGAGTCTTTTGAAGAGATGTCCAACCTGTCCAAAGATCTGCGCGCGAGACTTGCTGAGCGGTTTATCCTGACCGTACCGCAGGTGGCGCGCAAGCAGGTCAGTCAGATTGACGGCACAGTGAAATATTTATGGCGGCTGCGGGACGGCGACTGCGTCGAGTCCGTTTTGATGCACTACGAGCACGGCGTGTCGGTCTGTGTATCGACGCAGGTGGGCTGCCGGATGGGGTGCAAGTTCTGCGCATCGGGCCTTGCCGGCCTGAAACGCCATCTGTCCGCGGGCGAAATCCTCGACGAAGTGCTGTTCATGCAGAAGGACAGCGGCAAGGCGGTGTCCAACATCGTGCTGATGGGAACGGGGGAACCGCTCGATAATTACGATAACGTGCTGAAATTTCTGCATCTGGTCAGCTGTTCGGAGGGTGTTAACATCGGTCAACGCCATATTTCCTTGTCAACGAGCGGAATTGCTGATAAAATAGAAAAGCTAGCAGGAGAAAAACTACAGATAACCCTGTCGGTTTCTCTGCATGCGCCGGATAACGAGACGCGCTCGTCCATTATGCCGGTAAACGACGCGTATCCGGTCGAGCGGCTGATGCGCGCGTGCCGGTACTATTTTGACACGACCGGACGGCGCATTTCCTATGAGTACATGATGGCGCAGGGCAAGACCGACCGCCCGTGGCAGGCGGAAAAGCTGGCCGCGCTCCTGCGCGGCAGACCCGCGCACGTCAATCTCATCCCGCTCAATGAGGTGGCGGAAAGCCCGCTGCGGCCTTCGCGGCCCGAGGCGGTGCGCCGCTTTCAGCAAGCGCTGGAAAAGCGTGGCGTAACCGCGACTGTGCGACGGCGGCTCGGCCCGGACATTGACGCCGCCTGCGGCCAGCTGCGCCGCAGAGAGCTGCAAAAACAGCAGAGTTAAGGCCGGTTTCATCAAAACCGGATACCCGAATGGGAGATATCATCCTTACAAGACACTGGAGGTGTTCCTATGGAATGGTTTGGCTTGACCGACAAAGGCCGTGTGCGCCCGACCAATCAGGATATCTATCAAATCGAAGCACGGGAGGATAACCAGACCGTGCTGCTTGTCGTGTGTGACGGTATGGGCGGCGCGAACGCGGGCAATGTGGCCAGCCGCTTTGCCGCACAGTCGTTTGTGGAGTCCGCATGCGGCGCGCTGAGCGATACGCTCGACGCTGCAAAACGACAGACACTGCTGACGCATGCGCTGGTGCAGGCAAACGATACGGTGTTTGCGCTCGCCGGACGGCAGCCCGAATTTCGCGGCATGGGCACCACGCTGGTTGCAGCGCTGGTACAGGGCGAAGAGGCAACCATCTTGAACGTCGGGGACAGCCGCGCCTACTTATTCGACGGCACGCGCCTGCATCAGCTGACCGAGGATCATTCCTATGTCGAGGAGATGCGCCGTCAGGGCCGCATCACCGAAGCGGATGCCCGCACGCACCCGCAGAAAAATCTGATTACCCGTGCGGTCGGCGTGGAGCCGGATGTGGAAGGCGATCTGTTTGAAGCACGGCTCGCGCGGGGCGAAATTCTGCTGCTTTGCTCGGATGGATTGACCGGTATGGTCGAGGACGAGAAAATCGCGCAGACACTAAAAGATGCCAAGACGCTCGCGCTGGCGGGCGATGCGCTGCTGACCCTCGCGATGGAGGGCGGCGGCCGCGATAATATCACGGTTGCGCTGTTCACCCGCGGCGCGCAAGAGGAGGCGTAGCTCCCTATGGATAAATATATCGGCAAACTGCTCGGCGGCCGGTATGAGATCATTGATGTGGTCGGCGTGGGCGGCATGGCAGTCGTTTATCGTGCGCGCTGCCATGTGCTCAATCGCTATGTTGCCGTCAAGATTCTCAAGGACGAATATGCCAAGGACCCGGATATCCGCAAGCGGTTCTCGATTGAGTCGCAGGCGGTTGCCAAGCTCAGCCATCATAATATCGTATCCGTATATGATGTCGGCAGCGAAAACGGCACGGACTATATCGTCATGGAGCTCATCGAGGGCATCACACTCAAGGAATATTTGCAGAAAAAAGGTCACTTGAGCTGGCATGAGACCGTATTCTTTGCGGAACAGATTTGCCGCGCGCTCATTCATGCACATTCCCGCGGCATCATCCATCAGGATATCAAGCCGCAGAACGTCATTATCCTGCGCGACGGTACCGCAAAGCTGACGGACTTTGGCATTGCGTCCTTTGCGACCACGCAGGAAACCCGCGTGGTGCAGGAGGCAATCGGATCGGTGCACTATATTTCGCCCGAGCAGGCGAAGGGCTCCAAGATTGACTACCGGACGGATATTTATTCGCTGGGTGTTGTGATGTACGAAATGCTCACCGGAAAGCTGCCGTTTGAGGGCGAGACGGCCCTACAGGTCGTTATGCAGCACCTGAACGCCGTGCCGCTTACGCCGAGCGAACTCATGCCCGGTATCCCCAAGGGGCTTGATGAGATCGTGATGCACGCCATGTGCGCCAACATCGGCAAGCGCTATGCTTCGGCGGAAGCGTTATACGCGGATTTGGAGCAGCTCAAAAACAATGTGCAGACGCGCTTTGGCTATGCCCTTACGGAAGCCGAAACGGGTGAAACGCAGATCATCGGCCGCGACGTGCAGCGTGCGGCGCGCCGTACCGCCGCGCAGGAGCAGGCGGCTTATGCGGCGGCGCAGCGGCGTGAGACCGCAACAGCAGTGCGTGAGCCGGAAGGATTCTTTGAACGCCTATCCGGGCGGCCGGGACTGGCCGCGGGTATCGCGGTGGCGGTTGTGGCGGTGATTGCGCTGGTTGTGGTCGGTCTGCTGATTGCCACGGGCGGAAACGGCGAGGAAAAGCTGACGGTACCGCCGCTGGTTGGGCAGACGATCGACGATGTCATGGCCGATGCGACGTATACCGGTCAGTTTACCATTCAGGAGGCCGCAAACCGGCTAGAATCCGAGCGTCCGGTCGGTGAAATTTTGGAACAGGACCCCGAACCGGGAAGCAAGGTAACCAAAGGCACAATCATTACGCTGACCGTCTCCGCAGGCGGTGATAATGTCAGCGACACCTATAAGATTATCGACTTTAAGGGCCGTACGCTCGAATATGCGCAGGCCATGCTGGACGAGCATGATGTCAGCTACCAGACCAAGGAGGAATACAGCGAGGAGGTTGAAGCGGGAAAAATTACCCGCACCGATCCCGCTGCTGGTGAGGAGTTGGAAAAGGGCGCGACGCTGACCATTTATCTGAGCAAAGGCAAGGAGCAAAAGAAAACCACCGTGCCCGATCTGTATGGCCTGTCGCAGAGCGCTGCGGAAAAGGCGCTGACAGATAAGGGGCTGACACTCGGTTCGGTCAATCAGGTGGAAAGCTCCGCGTCGGTCGGCACGGTTGTATGGCAGTCTGTCAACAAGGATACACAGGTCAGCCAGGGAACCGCGGTCAACATTCAGATTTCCAAGGGCAAGAGCGAGCAGCCCACCACACCGGACGATTCGGATACGGAAGAAAAGCCGGATACCAACGGTGAGAACAGCGGCGGCAATGGCGGAGATACTGGCAATGGCAGCAATGGAGGCAGTACGCAGGAGCCGACCACACCGACCATCGGTTCCGCAACCGTTCCGGTGACGCTGCCGGATAATACGGATATGGCGCATGTGGTCATTTCGATAGACGGCGTGGTGCAGTATGACGAGACGCATGAGACCAGCCTGGGCAGCATCTCGGTGCCGCTGACCAGCACGCCCGGACAGCATGAGGTTACGGTTAGCGTGGACGGCGTATCCAGCTCGCAGACCTATACGTTCAGCTGACGGGAGGGGCGAAGGTTTGATCAAAGGGATCATTCTCAAGGGCATCGGCGGGTTCTACTATGTGGACACCGCCGATGGCCTGATTGCGTGCAAGGCGCGCGGACGATTTCGGAAAACGGTAGGCAAACCCATTGTAGGCGATCGGGTGACGCTGGAAATTCAGCCGGAGGATGGCACCGGTTATCTGCTCGACATTGCGCCGCGCAAAAACAGTTTGGTGCGGCCTGCGGTAGCCAACCTCGATCTTCTGGTGGCAGTCGCGTCTGCCGCGCCGCCTGTGACCGACCCGTTTTTGATCGACAAGGTGACGGCGATTGCGGTACACAAGGAGATCGGCGCGCTGGTGGTTATCAATAAAACGGACGAAAATCCGGGTGACGCGCTGTTTGAAGCCTATCAGAAAAGCGGTATTGACGTGCTGCGTGTCAGCGCGCTGACCGGCGAAGGCATCGATGCGCTCAAAGAGCGTTTGCGCGGACGTGTGGCGGCGTTTGCGGGCAATTCCGGTGTGGGTAAGTCGAGCGTGCTCAATCGCATCGACCCGCAGTTCGGCGCGGCGGTCGGCGCCATTTCCGACCGCATTGGCAGAGGCAAACACACGACACGACATGTCGAGCTGCACCCGATTGCGGGCGGCGGTTATATTGCGGATACCCCCGGCTTTTCCTCGTTTGAGACCGAGCAGATGGATCTGGTGCTGGCGGAGGACCTGCAATATGCGTTTCCTGAATTTGCGCCTTATCTCGGTCAGTGTCGGTTCACTGGCTGCGCCCATGTGAAAGAAAAGGGCTGCGCGGTGCTGGCGGCGGTCGAAGCAGGAGAGATTGCCACAAGCCGCCATGAAAGCTATGTGAAGCTGTACGACAGTGTAAAGGATTTGAAGCAATGGGAGATTTCCAAGGGCGGCACGCGCTGATTTTCGCGGCTGCACCCGAAACTGAATATGGTTACATCCGCGCGTTTCTGGACGAGCACCCGGACGCGCTCATCGCCTGTGCGGACGGCGGCCTGCGCCATGCGCGCGCGCTTGGGCTGCATCCGGATTTTATGATTTCGGATTGCGACTCCATGCCTGAGGTGGAGGGTGCGGAGGTCATCCGACTCAAGCCGGAAAAGGACGACACGGACACGCAAGGCTGTCTGCGTGAGGTGTTTCGCCGCGGCTGCACGGAGGCGACGCTGGTCTGCGCGACCGGCGGGCGCATCGACCATATGCTGGCCAACCTGTCGCTGCTCGAAGAAGCGTATGCGATGGGCGGGCATCTGACCGTACTCGACCGGCAAAACCGTATCGTTTTGCATGAGGGTGGCTGCCGGAAATTCAAAATGCCGGTGGCGTACCGCTATTTTTCCCTTGTGCCGCTGGACGCTGTGCTGCATGGCGTGACGATTGAAAATGCAAAATATCCGCTTTGCGACGCTACAGTCACGCGCGCGGGCATGATTACCATTTCCAACGAGGCGGAGGCAAACGAGATTGTTACGGTCGAAATCCGGGACGGGCGTGCGCTCGTCATCTTTTCGCGCGATTTGGACCGCGCTTTGTGAAATATCCACACCAAAACCGTCCAAACTGGCGGTTTTTTCTATTCCTCTGTTTTGCAGTTTTGCAGGCGCAGACTTGCAAAAATAAATCGGCAGGCATATAATAAAATCATAGAGAGACGAAAAGGGAGTGCTGAGCAGTGGCATTGAAACCGATTTCCAGAATCGCGGCGGGGGTACAGGCATCGACGACGCTTGTCATTGACTCGCTGTTCAAGCAGATGAAGGCCGAAGGTAAGGATGTGGTCGGCTTTGGCGCGGGTGAGCCGGATTTTCCGACTCCGGAACACATCAAGCAGGCAGGTATCGAAGCGATTGAGAACAACCAGACCCGCTATACGCCGGCAGCCGGCCTGATGGAGCTGCGCGAGGCGGCATGCTATCAGCTGAAAGCGGATTTTGGTCTGGACTATGAGGCCAAGCAGATTGTTGTGGCCTCGGGCGCAAAGCACTCGGTTTATATTGCGCTGATGACGCTGTGCAACCCGGGCGATGAGGTCGTCATCGCCGCGCCCTATTGGGTCAGCTATTCGGAAATGGTGCAGCAGGCGGGCGCGGTGCCGGTAATCGTGGCTGCGGAAGAGGAGCAGGACTTCAAGATTACCGCGGCACAGTTGGAAGCGGCCATTACGGAAAAAACCAAGGTGTTTATGCTCAACTCGCCCTGCAACCCGACCGGTATGGTCTACACCCGTGAGGAGCTGGAAAAAATTGCGGAGGTCTGTTGCCGCCACAACATCTATGTCATTGCGGACGAGATTTATTGCAATCTGGTATATGATGATATTGAATTTGTTTCCTTCGCATCGCTGGGTGAGGATGTCAAGAACCGTACCATCATTGTCAACGGTGTGTCCAAGAGCTATGCCATGACCGGCTGGCGCATCGGTTACAGTGCGTCCAATCCGGAATTGGCGCGCGTGATGAGCAACTATTTGAGCCACTCGACTTCCGCCCCCTCCACGATTTCGCAGTATGCGGCAATTGTGGCGCTCAAGGGGCCGCAGGAGGATATGCAGGTCATGAAAAAGGCCTTTGAGGCGCGCCGCGACCATTTGGTCGAGCGTATGAACCGCATCGAGGGTGTCTCCTGCATCAAGCCGCAGGGCGCGTTCTATGTTATGATGAACATGAAGCACTTCCTCGGCAAAACGATGTATGGCAGGAAAATCGAGAGCGCAGAGGATTTTGCACAGCTCTTCCTCGAAAAGGGGTTGGTTGCGACGGTGCCGTGCACCGCGTTTGCCGCGCCGGGCTTTATTCGCTGGAGCTACGCAACTTCTCTGGCGGAAATTGACAAGGGCCTTGACCGGCTGGAGGAGTTCATCAAGAACGCATAGAATGAACCATACAAAAAAGGACGTGCTTTTGCACGTCCTTTTTATTGTATCAAAGTGGAGAGAGCAGCGGCAACAGCAGGCGGTATTCGGTGAAGTCTCCGCAAGTGTATACCTGCTTGAGCTTGAAGCCAAAGTGTAGGTACATCGGCACGTTTTCGCGCGAGAGTGTCTCGAGTGCAACCGCGGGATAGCCCTGTGCGGCAGCGTGCTCAATGGCACCTTCGAGCAGCTCGCGCGCAACGCCGGTACCGCGGTAGGGCTTTGCCACTGCAAACTGTGCGATGTAATACGGCCGACCGCAATAGCGTTTGTACCAGTTCGCACTGTGCACCGCCAAAACCGGACGGCTGTTGCGCATGATTTGCGCAAGCAGAGAATTGGGGATGTCACGCAGCGCGCGGCTGTGACGCAGGGCGTAGAAAAACTGCCCAATCGGACCGAAGTGAGACAGGCGGCGCGGGTCAGCGCCCACCAGTGCGCCCGCCAGTGCGCCGTCTGGCGCATCGCACACAAAAACATCGCCGCGCGAGAAAAAGTAGCCTTGCCCGAGACCGAGTACGGTCGGGCCGATTGCGCGCGCGGTTTCCGGATCGATGCCGGAAAACTGCTGCTGTAATTCCTGCTTTTCGTAAAACTGGTCAAACATCAGCGCGGCCAGTGCCGCGCGGTCCTCCTGTCGAGCATTTCGCATGTTGCGCACCTCCTGTATTCCTTGCAGCCCTGATGATAGCATGTGTGTCCGCGTCCGTCAAGCGACAGGGCGTATAGGCGTGTCAAATACATGGGGCAGGGTGAAAAATTCTTTGTTTATTGTTACAATATATGCGCGAAACAGGGCGATTTTGCTTGAAATGCGCCGTGTGCGGTGTTAAAATAAATAGGCTGTATAATTGTCTGCCCATTTGCTGTTGCAATCAGAAAAAGACAGAGTTGAAAGGACGACTGACATGAATAACGTGTATGAAAGCCCGCTGTCCTCGCGCTACGCTTCCGAGGAGATGCTGTACGCATTCTCTGCGGATATGAAGTTCTCCACCTGGCGCCGCCTGTGGGCGTCGTTGGCCAAGGCGGAGATGGCGCTTGGTCTGCCCATCACGCAGGAGCAGGTCGACGAGATGGAAGCGCATCTGACCGACATCGATTACGATACCGCGCGTGCACGCGAGAAAGAGGTGCGCCATGACGTGATGGCGCATGTGTACACCTTCGGCAAGGCCGCGCCGGGGGCGGCCGGTATCATCCATCTGGGCGCGACGAGCGCCTATGTCGGCGACAACACCGATATTATTCAAATCCGAGAGGGCCTGCTGCTGGTGCGCAAAAAGCTCGCAGTCGTGCTGGACAAGCTCGCGCGCTTTGCGGATACACATAAGGCGCAGCCGACGCTCGGCTTTACGCATTTCCAGCCCGCCCAGCTGACAACCGTCGGCAAGCGTGCGACGCTCTGGATGAACGAGCTGCTGATGGATTTGAACGAGGTCGAGTACCGTATCGAAAATCTGCGTATGCTCGGCTCGAAGGGCACAACCGGCACGCAGGCATCCTTCATGGAATTATTTGACGGAGATGAGGCCAAGGTCAAGGAGCTGGAAAAGCGCATCGCGGATGATTTCGGGTTTGCGGGCGTGGTTCCGGTGTCCGGCCAGACCTATTCGCGCAAAATTGACGCGCAGACGCTCGCGACGCTTGCCGGCATTGCCGAGTCCGCGTCCAAGTTCGCCACCGATCTGCGTCTGCTCCAGCACCTCAAGGAGATTGAGGAGCCGTTTGAAAAGCATCAGATTGGCTCATCCGCGATGCCGTATAAGCGGAATCCGATGCGTTCCGAGCGTATCTGCGCGCTGGCACGCTATGTCATCTGCGACAGCTTAAACCCGGCGTTCACCTCCGCGACCCAGTGGTTTGAGCGCACGCTTGACGATTCGGCGAACAAGCGTATTTCCGTTCCGGAGGCGTTCCTTGCAGTGGATGCGATTCTCAACATCATGATTAACGTGGTTTCCGGTCTGGTGGTTTACCCCAAGGTCATCCATGCACACGTGATGAACGAGCTGCCCTTCATGGCGACCGAGAACATCATGATGGATGCGGTCAAGCGCGGCGGCAACCGACAGGAACTGCATGAGCGCATCCGTGAACATTCCATGGCGGCAGGTAAGCGCATTAAGGAAGAGGGGCTGGACAACGATCTGATTGACCGCATTGCGGCCGATCCGATGTTCGGTATGACGCGCGAGCAGATTCTCGAGCACCTCGACCCGGCAGCCTACACCGGCCGCTGCCAGTCGCAGGTGGATGAGTTTTTAAGCGAGTGCGCCCGTCCGGCGATTGCACCCTATCTGGAGGGAGAAGAGGTTACAGTGGAGATCAACCTGTAAGCGTGCGGCGCCGTGGTTGACTTTTAAGTGGTTTCGCAGTATACTACTTTAGCTGTGTAAGAAAACGGAGGAGGCAGAAACATTGAAGAAAAGTGTGATTTCCTTCATTGCAGTCATGCTTGTGATTATTTTCCTGGGCGTGACCGCAGTGACAGGTGTGTATATTCCGGGGGGATGGACCATGCCGTTCCGGAATACGGCAGCGTCGGATACCGTTGATACCGCAGATACCACCGGGGATACGGATACGACGGCAGACAACACCGCGGACGATACGGCAAACCAAGCCGCGGATACAACAGAGGATCAGACTGCGGACGACACCGCAGCTACGGATACTGCCGCGGATGATGCCGCAGTGGATACCGTGGACGATACGGCTGCGGATACGTTAAATGAGAACACCGCGACGGCCCTCAAGGCGATCATTCCGAGCGTGCTGGATACCGAGAACGGTATCCGTCTGGGCATGGATCTGGTCGGCGGCTCGCGCATTGTGTATGAAGCGCAGATTCCGGAAGGCTATGATATGTCCAATCTGGCCAACGACATGAACTCGGTGCAGAAGGTTATCCGTCAGCGTCTGACCGATAAGGGCTTTACCGAAGCGACCGTTACGCTGACGGGCGACAACCGCGTGACGGTTGAGATTCCGCAGATCACCAATCCGGAAGAGGCGGTGCAGACGCTCGGCACGACCGCACAGCTCATCTTTGCGGATGCGGATGGCAAGGAATGGCTGACCGGCGAGGACATCGCCAAGGCCTCTTACGGCTATGGCCGTCCAACCGGCAGCGAAGTCGCCGATATCCATTATGTTCAGGTGCAGTTTACCAATGAGGGCCGCACGAAGTTTGCTGAGGCAACCGAGTCGGTGGCAGCCCGTTCGACGGAAAACGGCGGCGACGGTATGAATCAGTTGTATATTGTCATGGACGATCAAATCATTTCCTACCCCTCGGTCAGCGAAAAGATCGACAACGATTCCTGTGTTATCTCCGGCGCCTTTACGCGCGAGGGTGCGCAGGAGCTGGCTGACTTGATTAACGCCGGTCAGATTCCGTTCTCGCTGACGCAGGTCGAGCTGCGTTCGGTCGGCCCGCAGCTGGGCGCGGACGCGATGCGCACCTCGCTGATCGCGGGCGCAATCGGTGTGCTGCTGGTATGCCTGTTCATGCTGATTGTTTATCGCGTTCCCGGTCTGGTTGCCTGCCTGGCGCTGGGCTTCTACATCGTAATTGAAGCGCTGATTTTCAGCCTCATTCGCGTCAACCTCTCCCTGCCGGGCATCGCGGGTATCATTTTGTCCATCGGTATGGCGGTGGACGCCAATGTCGTTATCTTTGAGCGAATCAAGGAAGAGTTGCGCGCGGGCAAGACGGTCAAGAGCGCGATTGAGTCAGGCTTCAAGCGTGCGTTTACCGCAATTCTGGACTCCAACGTTACCACGCTCATTGCGGCGGCGATTCTGTTCTTCCTCGGCACCGGTACGATTGTCGGCTTTGCAACCACGCTGGGCATTGGCGTCATCGTTTCCATGTTCACGGCGCTGACCGTGACCCACTTCCTGCTGCGCTGCATGGTGAACTTCCACATTCGCAGCCCCAAGGCATATGGTCTGAACGACCACGCCCTGCGTCCGCGTTTTGCGGTTCTCAAGAACTTCAAGATCTTCGGCGGCATTTCGATTCTGCTGGTTTTGACCGGTCTAGTTTCGCTCATTCTGCTGCCGTTCGGTCAGAACTTCTTCAATCTGAGCATTGACTTTGCGGGCGGCACGGAGATGGAGTTCGCAATGCACCAGACGGTCGACCAGAATCTCCAGAGTGAGATTGGCGGCCTGTTTGCGGAAGTGACCGGTATGGAGGCATCTTCCGTTACCTCTTCGGGTGATAACAATGAGAACGTGCTGATTCGCTCGACCTCGATTGACTCGCAGAAGCGCGAAGCCGTCATCGCAAAGATGACTGAGACCTATGGACTGACCGAGCAGGATATCTACAACAATAACGACGTTTCCGCGTCGGTTGGTTCCGATTTGCAGCGCGCCGCATTCCTGTGTGCGATTGTGGCGATTGTACTGATGCTGATTTACATCACCATCCGTTTTGAGCTGACCAGTGGCCTGGCGGCGATTGTCTGTCTGGTGCAGGACTTGCTGATCATGCTGTCGGTCTATGTCTGGCTGCAAATTCCGCTGGACACCAACTTTATCGCCGCGGCGCTGACCATCTTTGGTTATTCGATCAACGCGTCCATCATCGTATTCGACCGCGTGCGTGAGAACCTGCGCACCGCGCGCAAGGAGCCGTTTGATGAGGTGGCGGAGCGCAGCGTATGGCAGACCATGGGCCGTACGATCAATACTTCGCTGACCACGCTGTTCACAGTTGGCATGATTTATATTCTGGGTGTGCCGTCGCTCAAGCAGTTTACGCTGCCGCTGATTGTCGGTATTCTGGCGGGCGCTTGGTCGTCCATCATGCTGTCCTCCGGCTTGTGGAGCTTTTTCCGCAAGAAGTTTCGCAAAAAGCGCGTCTAATAGGATGAAAAAAGGCCGGGCAAAGCGCCCGGCCTTTCGCGATTTACTTGCTCAATATAGGGGAAATGGAACAGACAGCAAGGCATTATCAAGGCTTGTTTGTCTATCAAAGCAGAAGAAGGGAGGAAAGCCATGCGGATCGGCATGTCAACCGCGTGTTTTTATCCGCAGCCGCTGGAAGAGGCCCTGCCGATTATCGCGGGGCTGGGCGTGCGCGCAATTGAAATATTCTTTAATACGGAAAGTGAATTTCAGCCGCGCTTTTATGAGGCGCTGGGTGCGCAGACGCGCAGTCTGGGACTGGATGTCATATCCGTGCATCCATATACCTCGTTGATGGAAGGAATGTTGCTGTTTTCGGACTATACGCGCCGCACAGAGGACGGGCTGGTGCAGTATCAGCGGTATTTTGAGTGTGCGGCGGCGCTGGGTGCGCGGTTTTTGACTTTTCACGGGGAGCGCCACATGGGACAGCAGGATAGCCCGGCGCGATGGGAGCGCAAGTGCGCGGTTTACCAACGACTGTGTGAAATTGGTGCGGCCTGCGGTGTAACGCTTGCGCAGGAGAATGTTGCATGGTGTCGGTCGAGCGACCCGGCGTTTATCCATGCGCTGTATCGCGATGTGCCCATGCTGCGCTATACGCTGGATATCAAACAGGCGTATCGCGCAGGACAGAGCTGGAAGACGTTCATGGATGTGATGGGGGAACGGCTGGTTAATGTGCATATCAACGACTTTGCCGCTGAGCAGAGCTGTCTGATGCCCGGAGAAGGCACGATGGATTATGCGGATTTCTTCTCACGGCTGCGTACAAAAGGGTATCAGGGTCATACCATCATTGAGGTTTACCGGACCAACTTCGGGGCGCCGGAGGAATTGGGACGAGCAGTGCACACGCTGAGCAGATTTGCGTCGGTGTGAAGCCGCAAAAGAGAGCCTCAGATTAAGGTGTGTTGATTGACTTTATACCACAAGCGGTGGTATAATAAGGGAAAATACAGGATTGTATACCGGTTTGTAAGGGGGAAACGCAATGAAATGTCCGTTTTGCGGGTTTGATGACAGTAAGGTAGTTGATTCCCGCCCGACTGATGAGGGAACAAGTATTCGCCGTCGTAGGGAATGTCTCAAATGTCTCAAGCGTTTCACCACCTATGAAACCGTGGAGCGGATGCCGCTGATGCTGGTTAAGCGTGACGGTACGCGGCAGGCCTATGACCGGCAGAAGCTGCTGGGCGGCTTGATGAAAGCGTGCGAAAAACGACCGGTGTCGCTCATTCAACTCGAGCAAATCGTGGATAATGTCGAGCAGCGGGTGTTTGGCTCGCTGGAAACCGAAGTATCTAGTAAAGTGATTGGGGAATTGGTGATGGAGCAGCTGCGCAAGGTCGATGAAGTGGCTTATGTGCGTTTTGCATCTGTTTACCGACAGTTCAAGGATATCAACACCTTTATGGAGGAACTGAACACCCTGCTGAAGGATAAATGATTTTGTTAACCTCCCTCTCAAAACGAGCACATTATCCGGAAAAAACGAGCAGAAAAGATAGGGAAGCAGAAGGACTCAAGGCATGAAAAGTGCTTTGGGTCTTTTTGTTAGTTAAAAAGGGAGATAAGGAGCAGGAAGATGCGAGCGGATATGAGGCTGATGTTTCTTTGGGCATCTCGTTTCTCAGCCGGATCTGTAGGGTGAATCTTTGCGGTTTACATCTTCCAACCGACTGGACAGCGGACTGCTGTTTGTATTTTACGTATGGGGATAGAGGAACAAGAGACTGGCGAAAAAGGCTTCAGCCTGATGCAAAACCGATGCGCTGCAGCCCGTTGTAGAAAGGGTATGACCGAGACTGGACGCAGTTCCTTATTGTAACTCTATCCGAAGGAATACGAGCGGCCCTGTCGCCAGAAGAAACTGCTGTAGATTGGCATGGCGGTATGCCATTCCGGATTTGGGTCTGTACCCATTTCATTAAGACGGACAGATTCTCCACAGCGATGGCATCCACATGCCGGATGAGATGTGCGAAGTGGCCCGGCAGGTTATGCTGTCCGGAGCCTTGAGGCAGTTTTGTGGGTGTCAAGCATGAGCCAGATATCAAAAACCCTGATTGTTACGCGGGAAGGAACTGTTTATCGGTTCGGTCTGCGATCCGTATCAGCCGCTGGAGCAAACCGCTTGCCGCACCTGTACCCTTAATCTGGTACATCTGATGCCATCCTATCAGAGGCAGTGCATGTGCCGGTCAAAAGCGCACAATTTACCATAGCCCGCTTTTTAATCCGAAAACCTTGGTGTTTATTCCTTGCTATGATTCACAGCCCGGATTTTTAGGACAACACCATGGCAGGGGCTTTGCACTGATGCAGGATATGTACGCGAGCAGAATACAAACCGGGCGGATGTATCCGGAATCGGTGCGGCGGCAGGAAGGTTGTTTTTGCATTGTATTGCGTGCGGATTGATGCTATACTGATGCTAATATGTAAACGTCCACAGAGAGCATACAGATGGGATGTGTACCGGGAGAGGGGGACAGCATGCAGAAAAAATCGATGATGGGATTATCACAAAATCAAATCAAACTGCTTGCTGCGGCCGCGATGGTGCTGGATCATGTGGGCATGGAGCTGCTCCCGCAATGGACGATTTTGCGGATTATCGGTCGGCTGGCGTTTCCTGTGTTCTCCTATTGCATTTGCGAGGGAAGCCGACGGACGCATCATCCGTGGCAGTATCTGCTCAGACTGTTCGGGATGGGGCTGCTATGTATGTGGGCCTATTATGTGTATGACAAAACAGTCTATGGGAATGTGCTGATCACGTTTTCGCTTTCGCTATGTGCACTGTACGCGTTTCAATATTTGCAAACTTGCTGGAGGAAAAACAAGATTGCCTTGCGGTTTGCCGGTGTTGCGGTGATGCTGGGCTGCGTGGGAGGCATCTGGCTGATTTGTGACTGGATGGTCATTGATTACGGATTTTATGGTGTGATGCTGCCGCTGTTTGCCGAGCTGCCCGCGTGCATTGGGGAGAAATATTCCGATGCAGGCGATAAACGGGATTGGATTCGTTTGTGCGGCTTTTCGGTTGGCCTTTTGGTGCTTTCGCTGCAAATCGGCGGTATTCAGATATTCAGTCTGCTGGCGATACCGTTTCTGCTTGCTTACAATGGGACGAGGGGAGAGAAAAATCTCAAACACTTCTTTTATTGGTTTTATCCGGTGCATTTGCTGCTCATCGGGCTGATAAGCATGTGCATTTAAAAGCCTCTGTGTATGCAGAGGCTTTTTCTTTTACGGATGAAACCAGCTTGCGCTTGACTTTCTCGATATTCGAGATATAATGAAAATACAGAAACTCGATATTCGAGATTGAGGTGATGGGCTATGCCGAGGGCCAAGTTTCAGACGCTCACCGAGCAGATGTTTTATGTTTTGCTGTGCCTGCGGGAAGAGTGTTACGGTATTGATATTTTTGATAAGGTGTCGGCCATGACGCAGGGGCGTGTCACAGTCGGTTCAGGCACGATGTATAACCTGCTCGAGCAGTTTTTGGAAGCGGAGATGATTCGGGAGGTGCACGTGGACGGCCGCCGCCGCAGTTATTTGCTGACGGATAAGGGGCGGGAGAGGCTCGATCGGGAGTATCAGCGGCTGTGTGCACAGGCAGCGGATTATGAACGCATTTTCGGAAAGGAGGGGTCGAGATGAGAAAGACCAAACGCAGGATGGAGACATTGTCCTTTTATGACCGCACGGGTGTTGAGCGGCATCTGGAGCAGATGGCCAAAAAGGGGTGGATGATCGACCATATGACAACATTTGGCTGGGTGTATCGCCGTATTGAACCGAAAAAACTGCAATTTTCCGTTAGCTATTATCCCAAGGCATCTGACTTTGACCCGGGGCCGACTGAGGGTCAGCAGGTATACCATGCGTTCAGCGCGCATGCAGGCTGGCAGTATGTGTGCAACTGGGCGCAGATGCAGATTTTCTGCACCGATCAGCCCGATCCGGTGCCGATTGAAACCGACCCGGAGCTGGAGCTTGAGACTATCCATGCCGCGATGGTCAAGGGGTTTCTGGTGCCGTATGGTATCTTGCTGGCGATTGCGTTGGTATGGAGCGCAATGCTGGTACACACGGTGCAACACGATCTAATCGGGCTATTTTCCAGCACGACGAATGTGTTTCTGGCGGTTGTGTGGCCGCTGCTCAGGCTGCTGTGTATCGTCGAGATTGTCGCTTATCTGCGTTGGCGCAGACGTGCCAAAAAAGCAGCCGCGCACGGCGAATTTATCGATACGCCTAACACGCGCTCGTTTCAGCGTATGGTATACTGGGTGTGTATGCTGGTATTCGCAGTGCATCTTCTCTACAACGTGACCACAGGCTCGTCGATGATGCGGGTGATCAGCATTGCAATGGTGCTGTACATGTTTCTGCTGACCGCTGCGGTGCAGGGGGTAAAACAGCTGCTGAAACGCAGAAAAGTCTCCCGCGGGGTCAATCGTGCGGTTACGTTGGTGGTGGACGTGGTGCTGGCGTTTGCGATGATGGTCGCCATCGTGTTCGGCACCATCCGCGCCATGCAACATGGTCTGCTCGACCGATACAACCAGCCGGATACTCTGCCGCTCACGCTTGCCGATCTGTGGGGCGAAGAACTGCCCGCGGCAGACTATACGTCACACTGGACGGAAAACGCATCGCCGTTTGTCGCAGTATACGATGGCAGTCAGTGGGCATCTCCAACGGGCGCGGGCGTGGAAACTCCGTCGCTCGACTATACAATCACCGAAGTCAAGCTGCCTGTACTGTATGACCTGTGCCGTGCGCAGCGGCTGGCCGAGCAGGAGGATAGTCGATTGCCGGAAGATTTCCGGAAAACCTGTCAGCCGTGCGACGCCGCACCGTGGGGCGCCAACGAAGCGTGGCAACTGGGCTGGCAGGATATCGGGCCGACGAATCAATACCTGCTGTGCTATGAGCAACGCATTGTAGAGGTTGGATTCAGCTGGCCGCTGACCGATGCCCAGAAGACCATAATTGGTGAAAAACTGCGAAATTTATGACGATAAACATATGAAAAAGTCCCTCTGCCGCGTGTTGCGGCAGAGGGACGATGCTTTTGAAAAGCTCAATTTTAGAAGACGGCAACGACAGCGCCCTTATAGGTGTCGTCGATGAACTGCTTGACAGCGTCGCTCTGGAGCGCCTTCTGGAGCGCCTGAATCTTGTCGCTGTTTTCATCGCCGTTGCGGCAAGCGACTACGTTGACATAAACCTTGGCGTACTCCGGATTTTCGGTGATGAGCGAATCTTCCTTGGCGTTCAGGTCGGCCTGCAGCGCGTAGTTGCCGTTGATGACCGCAAGGTCAACGTCTTGGAGCGAGCGCGGCAACTGCTCAGCAGCGATTTCCTGAATGTCGAGGTTCTTCGGGTTCTCGACAATGTCCAGCTTGGTTGCGTCCGAAGTCGGGTCGATGCCGTCTTTCAGCTTGATCAGACCGGCATCCTGCAGCAGGAGCAGTGCGCGGGTCTCGTTGGAGCCGTCATTCGGGACGGCAACAGTCGCGCCGTCGGCCAGTGCGTCAAGCGTTGCAGTCTTGCCGGGATAGATGCCGAACGGCTCATAGTGCATCTCGATGGCGGAAACCAGATCGGCGTTATTTTCCTTGTTGAAGTTGTTCAGATAGGGGATATGCTGGAAATAGTTTGCGTCCAGATCGCCGTCTACCAGCGCGGTGTTGGGCTGCACATAGTCGGTGAACTCGACAACGTTGAGCGTCCAGCCCTCTTCGGCCAGTACGTCCTTGGCGGCGTTCAGGATTTCCGCGTGCGGTGTGGGGGATGCGCCGACCGTGATGGTCTTGTCATCGGATGCGCCGCCCGCGGAGGACTGCGCGTCGTTACCGCCGCCGCAGGCGGCCAGAGCGGACAGGCAGAGCGCGCCTGCCAGCAGTGCTGCAATTTTCTTCTTCATGGGAATCTCTCCTTTTCTATGGATGTTTTATCAAATTTTTTGATAACAAAGTAAGGGAATCAACGGTTGCGCTTGTCCAGATGGCGCGCAAGCCACATGCCGCAGACCTGAAAAATCTGTACGACAATAACAATAATGATAACGGCTACCAGCATGATCTCGAAATTATAGCGGTTATAGCCGTAGTTGACGGCCACCGTGCCCAGACCGCCGCCGCCAATAAAGCCTGCCATTGCGGAGTAGCCGAGAATAGTCACGATTGAGATGGCGCCGCCTACCATCAGTGAGGGCTTGGCCTCGGGGACGAGCACCTTCCAGACGATTTGCCACGGGCTGGCGCCCATGGATTGCGCCGCTTCGATGACGCCGAACGGCACTTCCTTGATGGAGGACTCAACCATACGCGCAACATAGGGCGCAGCTGCGACCGTCAGCGGCACGATCATCGCGGTCGTACCGATTGCCTTGCCTGCAATCGCGCGTGTCATCGGGGTAATCATGACCGCGAGAATGAGAAACGGAATCGAGCGTAAAATATTGACGATGACGCCGAGCACTGTGTTGAGTATCGGCATCGGCCGGATGCCGCCCTTATCGGTCACGACCAGCAGCAGGCCGAGCGGCAGGCCGATCAGATAGGAAACCGCAGTCGATACGATGACCATATATAAGGTTTCCCATAGGCTCTGGGCCCAAAGTTCAGGTGAAAGCATCGGCGTCGCCCTCCTCTACATGCACATTCTGGGTTTCAAGGTATGCCAGCGCACGTTTTGCTGCGCGTTCGTCCTCGGGTAGTTGCAGAATCATCTGACCGTAGGCGCGGCCGTCGATGTCCTTGGTGTCCGCGAACATGATGTTGACCGGCGCCTTGCACTCGAGCACCATGTTTGACACCACCGGTTCAAACGACGAGTTGCCGTCGAACACAATGCGGCAGTAGTGCTTGCCAGTGGCCAGCTTGTCCCGCTTGCCATCCGGATAGATGAGCTGCTTGGCCATTGCCGACTGCGGACGGGTGAACACCTGATCGACCGTACCCATCTCCGCGATGCGGCTGGAGTCGATGATTGCGACACGCTGACAGATTTCCTCGATGACCGCCATTTCATGCGTGATGACAATGATGGTAATGCCGAGCGTTTTGTTAATTTCCTTTAAAAGCGCAAGGATGGAGCGTGTCGTCGTCGGATCGAGCGCGCTGGTCGCCTCGTCGCACAGCAGAATTTTCGGGTTGGTCGCCAGTGCGCGGGCGATGGCAACGCGTTGCTGCTGACCGCCTGAAAGCTGAGACGGGTAGTTATCCGCGCGGTCACTCAAGCTGACGATTTCGAGCAGCTCATGCGCACGTTTTTCCGCATCCGACTTTTTCATGCCCGCAATTTCGAGCGGGAAGCAGATATTTTGCAAGGCGGTGCGCTGCTGCAATAGGTTAAACTGCTGGAAGATCATGCCCATCGAGCGGCGCGCTTCCAGAAGAGCTTTTTTGGACAGCGCGCCAAGCGCCTGACCGTCCACTGTGACGGTACCCTCGGTCGGTTTTTCCAAAAAGTTGATGCAGCGGACAAGCGTGCTCTTGCCCGCGCCCGACAGGCCGATGATGCCGAATATCTCGCCGCGGCGGATATTGAGATTCACGCCGTCCAGCGCGGTGACCGTACCGGCCCGACCGCGGAAGGTTTTATTCAGGTTTTGGATGCGTACAATGAAATCCTGTTCCAAGTCCGTTCCCCCTTTTCAAAATAAAAGCGGAAAGCAGGGTCTGCTTTCCGCTCGTTTTCCATCTGAACCGTGCCATGCCGCATGAAAAGCGGCCCGCTTACAGCTTGCAGCGTCAGCGCTGCATGGCAGAAAAACGAGCAAAACCGCACATCATGCACATGGTCATCCGAATAGACAGCATAGCGGCTTCCTCCTTTTCCTACGGTTTTAATAGAGTTTATTCTCTGTGGTATTAGTGTAGTCTATCGCGGGGGATTTGTCAAGCAATTTCTGCGCCGAATCTACAAAACCTGCACCGGGTGGTTATTGGGCGGATTTTTGCCCCTTTCCGCCGCCGTTTCCGTTACCAGCGCCATATCCCATGCCGTTACCCTGACCGGAGCCGTTTCCGGCCCCATGTCCCGTGCCCTGACCTGTGCCGGCGCCCTGTCCCATGCCATTGCCTTGACCGTTGCCGTTGCCTGCGCCGTAGCCATGGCCTCCGGGCACAGATTCCGGATCGCCGGACAGTGCGGCAATGCGGTCGCGGATTTCGCGCATGGTCAGTCCCTGTACATCCTCGGGGGCAACGCTTGGATCGAGTGATTGTAACTCAAGAAAGGCTTGATATTTGCCGAAGGACAGTCCCGCTTCGTGTGCCTGTTCGATCTCCTCTGCGCTTGCCGCGTGGCAGTAGACGTTTTGCGTGTCTGCGGTGCAGGTTTCGGACTGCGCAAGAATCGCATCCGTCTGCCCTTGGTCATCGCCTGCGACCGCGATAGACAGCACTTCGTCCTGCGCGAGATAGTTTTCAACCGTGGGGTTTTGCAGCAGGCGGTCGAGCGCGTCGGCGTAGCTCAGGAAGCGAACGTCGAGCGACTCGGCCAGCGCGTCTCCGTCCTCGCCGATGCCATCGACGGAAATCACCTTATCAAACCGGTTGACAGCCAGCTCGACCGACGGGTTGATATCGATGCTGACGGCGCAGGTGGGGGAGAAGTAGACCCAGTAGCCCGTGCCGCCGGTCACCATCAGCGCAAGGCAGGCGAAGGCTGCCGCAAGGCGGCGCGCTGCGCGCGGTCGGGCTTTTGCTGCGCCGTAATCGTGTGTCTGGCGCGTAAGAAACGCACGGGTGGACTCTTTCAGGGCGTTGTCTGCTGTGACCTTGTCCAGCGCGGTTTTCAGTTCGTCACGCATCGTACTCCCCTCCCAACGTTTCTTTCAGTGCCTGTTTGGCGCGGTTTAGCAGCGTATAAATGGTATTGACGTTTTTTTTGAGGATTTGGCCGATCTGTGGGGCGGTATAACCCTCATAATAATGCAGATAGACCACATCGCGGTACTTGGGCGGCAGGGCGAGCACTGCCTCAAGCACGGTGTGGTCTTCCTGCGTCAGCTCAGCGGGTTGGTCGAGCAGCGTGTCGAGCGAAACCGTGCGGCTGCGGAAAAAGCTCTTGAGCAAATCCCGGCAGGCGTTAATCGTCACACGGATGAACCATGCCTTTTCGTGTTCCTCGTTTTCAAACACAGCGGTGCTGAGCACATATTTCAAGAACACGTTCTGAAAGATGTCCTCCGTGTCGGCATGGTTTTTCAAATGGATCATACAGATCCGCCGGACGGTGTCTGCATACCGCTCAATCGCCCGATTTGCCTCCTGCTCGCTCCGCATCGTACCAACCTCTTGCTGCCTGTTTGCTTATCTGTTCCAGCCTCGTCCCTGACCGCGGCCGTAGCCTGTGCCGTAATTGTCGCATACGCCGTCGCCGTCCGCGTCGACGAAGTACTGACCGCGACCCGTGCCGTAGTTGTCGCACACGCCGTCGCCGTCCGCGTCAACGAAGTACTGACCGCGGCCTGTGCTGTAGTTGTCGCATACGCCGTCGCCGTCCGCGTCGACGAAGTACTGACCGCGGCCTGTGCCGTAGTTGTCGCATACGCCGTCGCCGTCCGCGTCAACAAAATTCCGTCCGCGACCGTTGCCGGCGGCGAATGCGCCCGTTACCGCCATCGAGAGAACCAGTGCTGCGCTGATCGTGCCTATTACCATCTTTTTCATATGAATTCCTCCTACATATTGTTGTCAGTGCATTTGGCTTGTTGTTTTGTGCCTTTCACTACCAATACGACCGGCAAAGGAGAATCCATTCAAAATCTCGAATTTTTTTTGAAAATTTTTTTGGGGGGCAAAAGAGAGGCGCCACGACGCCTCTCCTTCTTGTATGTTCTGATTTATTCGGCGGCCGCCTGCACGCCCGCCATGTCCTGCACGGACTTGCAGGTCAGCTCTTTGCTGATTTTGCCCGCAAAGCCGGTCAGCGTCTTGCCCGGGCCGACCTCGCACGCAGTGGTCAGACCCGCTGCCATGCCGTTCTCCACCAGCTGCGTCCAGCGCACGGGGGAGATCATGTGCTGCTCGAGATGTGCGGGAAGGTCGGAGCAGTCCAGCACCTGACCGTCCAGATTGGAATAAATGTCCATCTTCGGAGCGGCAAAGGTGAAATCCGAAACATAAGCGCGCAGTTCCGCTGCGGCCTTTGCCATCAGCGGGGTGTGGAACGCGCCCGATACCGCCAGCGGTACCGCACGACGTGCGCCTGCGGCCTTGCAGTTCTCGACCGCCTCCGCGAGCGCGGCCTTTTCGCCCGCGATGACCAGCTGACCGGGGCAGTTATAGTTGACCGGACGCACGATGCCGCTGGTTACAGCCGCACATGCGGCTTCAATTTTCTCGTTGTCCAAACCGAGGATGGCAGCCATGCCGCCGTCGATGGAGTCCGCAGCCTGCTGCATCAGCTTGCCGCGCATCGAGACAATCTTAACGCCGTCCGCCAGCGTTACCACGCCCGCCGCGGCAAGCGCGGTATACTCGCCCAGCGAGAAGCCCGCCGCCGCCTTAAACGTCACGCCGGCCTCGGTGAGCGCCGCCAGCGCCGCCATCGAGTGCGTGAAAATCGCAATCTGGCTGTTCTCGGTGCGCGAGAGGGTCTCCTTGTCGCTGTCAAAGCAGAGCTTTGCCACATCCAGCCCCGCGCCCTCGCTTGATTCCTCAAAAACCAGCTTGGCCGCCTGTGAGTTTTCATACAAATCCTTGCCCATGCCGGGTGCCTGCGCGCCCTGACCGGGGAAAAATGCAAAACCGTATTCCATGTTCCGTTCCTCCAAAAATCGCTGCCAAACCTCGGAAAAGGTTGACATTTTCGTGTCCTTTTATTATAATAGTCAAGGATTACTTTGTCAATCAAACTATTGTCGCTTTTCCACGCTTTGGGAGAGCGATTTGAACTTTTGGGGAGCGTGGAAATCATCAACAGCCAACTCATCGGCACGGGTTCGTGCATTCCGGATTTTGTACTCACCAACGCGATGCTCGAAACGATGGTGGACACCAGCGACGAATGGATCGTCAAACGCACGGGTGTCAAAGAGCGGCGCATTGCGAAAAATACCCACACATGGGAGCTTGCCCTCGGCGCGGCGCAGAACGCGCTGGCGGACGCGGGCCTTGCGGCGGAAGAGCTGGACCTGATTCTGGTCAGCACCTGCACGCCGGATACCAACACCCCGAATACAGCAAGCATCCTGCAGGATAAGTTGGGCGCGCGGCAGGTGGGCGCAATCGATATCAATAACGCCTGCGCGGGCTTTGTTTCCGCAACCGACATTGCGGACAGCTTCATCAAGGCGGGCAAGGCAAAGACCGTGCTGGTCGTTTCGGCAGAGACGCTGCACCGCATCACGGACTACACCGACCGTTCGACCTGTATCCTGTTCGGTGACGGCGCGGCAGCGGCAGTTTACCGCGCAACCGAGGAGCAGGACATCGGCATTCAGTCCACTTTTATCGCCGCGGACGGCTCGGGTGCGGAGTATTTGTACATGGAGGCGCTGCCGGTTGAGGACCCGTTTGCAGCTGAGCGCCCGGTTGACCCCAAGGCGCGTTTCCTCAAGATGCAGGGCGCGGCGGTCGTGCGCTTTACCGCCCATGCCGTGCCGCTGGCAATCGACACGGCCTTGCAGCGCGCGGGCGTGTCCGCGGAGGAGATCGACTGGGTCGTGCCGCATCAGGCCAACCTGCGCATCCTCGACGTGATTGCCAAGCGCTATCATCTGCCCAAGGAGAAGGTCTATGTCAACATGGACCGCTTCGGCAACACTTCATCCGCTTCCGTGCCGATTTGTCTGGACGAAATGCGGAAAAACGGTCTGCTGCAGGCAGGGCAGACCATTGTGTGCACCGGGTTTGGCGGCGGTCTGACCTACGGCGCATTTGTGTTGAAACTGTAAAGGAGAGAGTTCAATGAAAACCAAGATTACAGAATTGCTCGGTATCGAGTATCCGGTGGTGCAGGGCGCAATGGCGTGGATTGCAGAACACCATCTTGCGGCGGCGGTATCCAAGGCCGGCGGACTTGGCATCATTGCCGGCGGCGCGGCTCCGGTTGATTACATCCGCGACGAAATCCGCAAGGCGCGTGCGATCACGGATAAGCCGCTGGGCCTGAACATCATGCTGCTCTCTCCCAATGCGGATGACCTCGCGCAGCTCGCCATCGATGAGAAAATCGAGGTGCTGACCACGGGCGCGGGCAATCCGGGCAAATATATGGAAAACTGGAAAAATGCCGGGATCAAGGTGATGCCGGTTGTCGCGTCGGTGGCGCTGGCCAAGCGCATGGAGCGCGCGGGCGCGGACGCCGTTATCGCGGAAGGCATGGAGGGCGGCGGTCACATCGGTGAGCTGACCACCATGCCGCTAGTTCCGCAGGTGGTTGACGCGCTGAGTATCCCGGTCGTTGCGGCCGGCGGCATCGCGGACGGCCGCGGCATGGCGGCGGCGTTCATGCTGGGCGCCGAGGGCGTGCAGTGCGGCACGGTGTTCCTTGCCTCCGACGAGTGCTATATTTCGGAGAAGTATAAGGAGCTGGTCCTCAAGGCGACCGATATCTCGACCGTTGTCACCGGCCGTCCGTCCGGCCATCCGGTGCGCTCGCTCAAGACCCCGATGGCGCGCAAGTGCCTCGAACTGGAGAAGATTGGCACCGATCAGTCGCTCGAGGAGTTAGAAGCCGCGACCGCGGGTTCGCTGCGCAAGGCGGTGCAGGACGGCAACTACGAGGAAGGCACCTTCATGTCCGGCCAGATTGCGGGCATGCTCAAGCAGCTGCGCCCGTGCGCGGATATCATCCGCGGCATGACCGAACAGGCAGAAGAATTGGTCAAGAACGCTTACAAGCGCTTTGAATAAGGAGAACGACATGGGAGTTGCAATCGTTACCGGCGGCTCGCGCGGCATTGGCGCGGCCATTTCGGAAAAGCTGGCCGCGGAGGGACATGATGTTGTCATCAACT
Organism: Candidatus Agathobaculum pullicola; assembly: GCA_019115085.1. Taxonomy (GTDB): domain Bacteria; phylum Bacillota; class Clostridia; order Oscillospirales; family Butyricicoccaceae; genus Agathobaculum; species Agathobaculum pullicola. Next base: position 70,215 of record DXEF01000034.1, read on the forward strand.
GCGCGTCCTCGGTCGAAAAGGCCGAGAAGGTCGCGGAAAAATGCCGTGCACACGGCGTAAAAGCGGTCGTCAAGCAGTGGGATGTTGCCGATTATGACGCCTGCGCGGCGGCGCTCAAGGAAATCAAGGAAGAGATGGGCGTACCTTATATTCTGGTCAACAACGCGGGCATCACGCGCGACGGCCTGATGGTCCGTATGAAGGAGGACCAGTTCGACGCGGTCATCCGCACCAATCTCAAGGGCGCGTTCAACATGCTCAGCCAGTGCGGCGCGATGATGATGCGCGCCAAGCAGGGCCGTATCATCAATATCGCTTCGGTTGCCGGTATCGCGGGCAATCCGGGCCAGATTAACTATTCCGCTGCCAAGGCGGGCCTTATCGGCATGACCAAGACCGCCAGCAAGGAGCTTGGCGCGCGCGGCATCACTGTCAACGCGGTCGCGCCCGGCTTTATTGACACGGATATGACGCAGGTGCTGCCGGACGCCGTTAAGGAAGGCGCTGTCAAGCAGATTTCGCTCGGCCGCTTCGGCAAGCCCGAGGAAATTGCGGGCGTGGTTGCGTTTCTGGCGTCGGACGCGGCAAGCTATGTCACCGGTCAGGTCATTGTGGCCGACGGCGGCATGATTTGAATGAGTTTCGCGGCAGGCGTTGGTCACAGGGAGTATAAGGGAAAAGGAGATGCTTTAATGGAACGAGTAGTCATCACCGGTATGGGCGCAATTACGCCGATTGGCAGTGACGTGGAGACATTTTGGGCATCGCTCAAGGCCGGTAAGTGCGGCGTTGGGCCGATTACCAAGTTTGATGTATCGGATTTTAAGGTAAAGCTGGCCGCCGAGGTCAAGGATTTTGATGTGACCCAGTATGTGGACAAACGCGAGGCGCGCCGCATGGATGTCAACTGCCACTTCGCGCTGGCCGCAGCCCAACAGGCGGTCGATCAGGCGGGACTGACGGAGGGCAATTTTGATCCCTACCGCACGGGCGTCATTTATGGATCGGGCGTGGGCGGCTTGCAGATTGCCGAGCAGGAGATTCCCAAGCTCAACGAGAAAGGCCCGGGCCGCGTGTCCCCGCTGTGTATTCCCGAGATGATCGCCAACATGGCGGCGGCGTATATTTCGATGCGCTTTGGCTTTAAGGGCGAGAATTTCTGCCCGGTTTCCGCTTGCGCAACCGGCAACCACGCAATCGGCGAGGCGATGCGTACCATCCGTCACGGCTATCAGGACGTGGTACTCTGCGGCGGTACTGAAAACGGCATCATCCCGATCTCGATGGCGGGCTTCCAGAATATGAAGGCAGTACACACGGGCGATGACCCGACCTGTGCATCCATCCCGTTTGACGCACGCCGTTCGGGCTTTGTGATGGGTGAGGGCGCGGGGTGCCTCGTGCTCGAGAGCCTGTCCCATGCCAAGGCGCGCGGCGCCACCATTTTGGCAGAGGTTGCGGGCTACGGTGCGTCGGGCGACGCTTACCATATCACCAGCCCTTCGCCGGACGGTGAAGCGGCCGCGCATGCTATGCTGGGCGCGATTACGGACGCGGGTCTGACCCCGGCGGACGTGGATTATATCAATGCGCACGGCACTTCGACCCCGCTCAATGAAAAGTATGAAACCATCGCCATTAAAAAGGCGTTCGGCGACGAGGCGTACAAGGTCAAGGTTTCCTCGACCAAGTCGATGACCGGTCACCTGCTGGGTGGCGCCGCGGCGGTGGAGGCAATCGCCTGTGTCATGGCGATTCGTGAAGGCATCATTCCGCCGACCATCGGCTATCAGGAGGCCGATCCCGAATGTGATCTGGATATCACGCCCAACAAGGCGGTGGATATGCCAGTGAATGTGGCGATTTCCAACTCGCTGGGCTTTGGCGGACATAATGCCTGCATCCTGATTAAGAAGGTGTAAGATATGGATATCAAAGAACTCAAAGACGTTGCCGTCGAGCTGATGGACGCGCTCAAGACCAGAGGCTTGGGCGAGGTTGAGCTGGAGATGGACGACGTAAAAATTAAAATCAAATCCGCGCCGCCGGCGCCGGTGGTTCCGGTCGCGGCCGCGCCGGTTGCCGCTGCACCCGCTGCTGCCTCTGCCCCTGCCGCTGCCGGGGAGACTGCGCCTGCTGCGGGAGCAGCCGAGGAGCTTCCCGCGGGCACACCGGTGAAAAGCCCGCTGGTGGGTACGTTCTATTCCTCGCCCGCACCGGATGCACCGCCGTTCGTGCTGGTCGGCCAGAAGGTCAAGGAAGGCGATACGCTGTTCATCATCGAGGCGATGAAGACCATGAACGAGATCAAAGCGCCGTGCAATGGCACGGTCGTGCGAATTCTGGCGCAGCCGGGCGACATGGTTGAGTATAACCAGACGGTTGTTATCATTGAATGAGGTTAAGGGGGCTTTTCAAAGCCCCCTGTCTTGAATAAAAAAGCATTAGATTTGATAAAATCGCTTGCGCTGGATGAGAAAGAGGTATAAGATATATGCTGAATAAAGAACAGATCATGGAGATCCTGCCGCACCGTCCGCCTATGCTGCTGGTGGACGAAATCCTTGAAATGGATGAGGAGCACGCGGTCGGTACGCTGCATCTGACAGGCGATGAGTTTTTCTTCCAGGGACACTTCCCGGGCAACCCCATCATGCCTGCGGTGTTCCGGCTGGAGGCGCTGGCGCAGGTTGGCGGCGTGGCGCTGCTGTCCATTCCGGAGTTTCGCGGCAAGACCGCGGTGTATACCGGCATCGACAAGGCCAAATTCCGCGCGATGGCAAAGCCGGGCGACACGCTGCGGCTGGAGGTTAAGTTCGTCAAGCGCCGCGGACCGATGGCGGTAGCGGAGGGCGTTGCCTGGGTGGGCGACCAGAAGGCTGCCGAGGCGGAGATCAAGTGCATGGTCATCATGGACTGAGGCGGGGAAAGACATGTTTCAAAAGGTACTCATTGCGAACCGCGGGGAAATCGCGGTCCGCATCATTCAAGCGTGCCGCGATTTGGGTGTGATTTCGGTCGCGGTGTATTCCGAGGCCGACCGCGAAGCGCTGCACGCGCAAATCGCGGACGAAGCGGTGTGCATCGGTCCGGCCCGCGCGGCGGACAGCTATCTGAATATGGATAATATCATCTCGGCGGCGCTTGCGTCGGGCTGTCAGGCGATTCATCCGGGCTTCGGCTTTCTGTCGGAAAACCCGGACTTTGCCGAGCGCACCACGCAGGCCGGTCTGGCCTTCATCGGGCCGACCGCCGCGACCATTCGCCTGATGGGTGATAAATCCGAGGCAAAGCGCAATGCGATTGCGGCAGGCGTGCCGGTCGCACTCGGCACGGATGGTCCGCTGCGCGATTTTGACGAAGCGCTGTCCGAGGCGGAGCGCATCGGTTATCCGGTGATGCTCAAGGCGGCTTCCGGCGGCGGCGGCAAGGGCATCCGCGTGGCGCATGACGTGCGCGGACTGAAGGACGCATACGACAGCGCGGCGGCGGAAGCGGTCGCGAATTTCGGCGACGGCCGCTTGTACATGGAAAAATACATCCATAACCCGCGCCATATTGAGGTGCAGATTCTGGGTGATAGCTTTGGCAATGTGGTGCATCTGTTCGAGCGTGAGTGCTCGGTGCAGCGCCGCCATCAGAAGCTGATTGAGGAAAGCCCGTCGGCTTTCGTCACGCCGGAGCTGCGCGCGAAAATGACCAAGGCGGCGGTCGATCTGGCAAAGCGCGTGGGCTACCGCAACGCGGGAACGATCGAATTTCTGGTCGACAGCGACCGTAACTTCTATTTTTGCGAGATGAATACCCGCATTCAGGTTGAGCATCCGGTTACCGAGCAGGTGACCGGCGTAGACCTCGTGTGTGAGCAGATCCGCTTGGCGGCAGGCGAGTTGCTGTCGTTTACGCAGGATGATCTGGAACTGCGCGGTCACGCGATCGAATGTCGCATCAACGCGGAGGACCCGTCGCGCGACTTCGCGCCCTGTCCGGGCACACTGGTCTCCATGCACTTGCCGGGCGGACCGGGTGTACGCATGGATACGGCGGCCTATCAGGGCTATAAAATCCCGCCGTTCTATGATTCCATGATAGGCAAGCTGATTGTTTACGGCGCGGATCGGCAGCAGGCGATTGCCCGCATGCGCCGCGCGCTGGCGGAAACGCTGTTTGAGGGCGTGGTGACCGGCACGGACTATCAGATGCACATTTTGCGTTCCAAAGCGTTTGAGGACGCGGAGTTTAATGTCAATTCCATTGCAAACGGAGATTTTGAGCCATAAAAGAGGGGAGGGAGCGCCATGCTGCTCGATTTATTCCAGAAAACGCGGGAAACCTCAATGGAGATGAAGCCGCAGGAGGAAACGGGCGTCAAAGTGGTCAAATGCAAAGGCTGTGGCGCGGAGCTGAAAGCCTATGCCTATGGTAAAAACCTGTATGTGTGCCCGCATTGCGGCCGATACGGGCGGCTGCTCGCGCGCACACGCATCCGTCAGATCGCGGATAAGGACAGCTTTACGGAGTTGTATGCCGATCTGGCGCCTGCCGACCCGATTGATTTTCCGGGTTACGCGGACAAGGCGGCGCAGTTGGCCGAGAAGGTCGGTATGCCGGACGCAGTCAAGACCGGCGTGTGCCGCATTGGCGGAGTAGAAACCTGCATCGGCGTGATGGACAGCCACTTTATGATGGCATCCATGGGCTCGGTGGTAGGCGAAAAGCTGACTCGTCTGTTTGAATACGCAACGGAAAAAGGTCTGCCCGTGGTGCTGTTCACCTGTTCGGGCGGCGCACGCATGCAGGAGGGCATGTTCTCCCTGCTGCAAATGGCCAAGGTTTCGGCGGCGGCGCGTCGGCACTCGGATGCAGGGCTGCTGTATATCACGGTGCTGACCGACCCGACCACCGGCGGTGTGACCGCGTCGTTTGCCATGCTGGGCGATATCATCCTCGCGGAGCCGCGCACGACCATCGGTTTTGCCGGACGGCGTGTCATCGAAGGCACGATCGGCGAAACGCTGCCCGATGATTTTCAATCGTCCGAGTTCTTGCTTTCGCACGGCTTCTGTGATAAAATAATTCCGCGTAACAAGCTCAAGGGCACGCTGGAGACGCTTCTCAAGATCCATCGGCGGCCCAAACCCAAGAAACGGCAGGTGTGGCATTATGGCGAATAGACCTGCAAGTGAAAAAATGCGCATCATCCATGACCCCAAGCGTCCGCAGATCGAGGATTATATTGGTGAGCTGTTCACCGACTTTGTCGAGCTGCACGGTGACCGGTATTTTGCTGAGGATCACGCAATCTGTGCGGGTGTGGCGATGTTTAACGGTATGCCGGTGACGGTCATCGGCCACCGCAAGGGCAAGACGACCGAAGAAAAGATGGCCGCGAACTTCGGTATGGCCAATCCGGAGGGCTATCGCAAGGCACTGCGGCTTGCGCATCAGGCGGAAAAATTCCATCGTCCCGTGATTTGTCTGGTCGATACGACCGGTGCATTCCCGGGCGTGGGCGCGGAGGAGCGCGGACAGGGCGAGGCAATTGCCCGCTGCCTGTATGAGTTCATCGAACTGCGCACGCCGGTGATTTCTGTTGTAACGGGCGAAGGCGGCTCGGGCGGCGCGCTGGCGCTGGCTGTGGCCGACCGTGTGCTGATGCTGGAAAATGCACTGTATTCGGTCATTTCGCCGCGCGGCTGTGCTTCCATCCTGTGGAAGGACCCCACCCGCGAGGCTGAGGCTGCGGATACCCTGCGCATCACGGCACAGGATTTGTATGATTTCGGTATGATTGAAGGTATCGTGCCCGAGGGTCAGACGAACGCACAGCTGATCCGCAATGTGGGCCGCGCGCTGCGCGACCAGCTTGCAGAGCTTGCAGCCGAGCCGGATATGGATACGATGCTGCAAAAACGGTATGAAAAGTTCCGCAAAATCGGGATTTTCAGACAAATAAATCAAGATATAAATGAAGGAGTGTAATTCCCATGTTTGAAAAGGTTTGCGAGATTCTGGCTGACAAGTTCGATGCCGACGCTTCCACTATGACCATGGATACCAAGGTAAAGGAAGATCTGAACGCGGACTCTCTGGACGTTGTTGAGCTGATGATGGACCTCGAGGAGAACTTCGGCGTGACGATCTCTGACGAAGAGGCTACCCAGATGAGCACCATCGGTGACATTGTTAAGTATATCGAGGAGCATCAGAACTAATTTGCTGCAAAGCTAAGGAAAGGCTTCGGAACCACAGGGGTTCCGAAGCCTTTTGGTATTTCAGGGGTTATTGGCTGTCAAGCTGAAAGGTAACGCGCCAGTTGCCTTCGGTCAGATTGGAAGCGGTGTAGAAACTGCCGTACAGAATATAGTCCGCAGCCTGTTCCGGAGTAATGTTGAAGATGAATTCCTGATAGTCCGTGCGGTCGTCGGTATCCGGGTGTTCAGTGAAAGAAAGCGTATAGGTAGGGCTGACCACTTCTCCGGATGCAGTCTTCAGATTCAGCCAGCCGTGTGTGTCGAGCGTGGATTTTTGCTGCATGCGAAGCTGGAGGTGCAGTTGACCGTCGATCCAGCCCATGCCGGTGATGGCGAGATGGTCGGCTGGCTTGTACAGAGGTGCCTGTGGCGCAAGAAACCATGCGCTGTCCGGCAGGCTATCGGCATCGACAGCGCTGCCGCCGCTGATATAGGGATCGCGCGACTGGCTGTCAATCCACAGGGTTTCCGGTGCAATCGAGGCATCCGCAAGAGACAGTGGAATGGCTGTGTCTTCCAGCGTTTGCTTGCCGCTGAGCAGCTGACGCACCGAAAAGGTATATTTGCCGGTGGGAATCGGCGCGCCGTCCGACTGTTCCAGCGTAACCAAAAACAAAGCGGTGCGTGTCTGCTCGTCATAGGAAACGAAATCGCAGTGCCCGGTTACACCGGTGCGGCTGGGGAAGTTCAGATGGTAGCTGTCAAACAAGTCGATTGTCTCGTCAAAACGGTCACCAATCAGGTCTTGCAGGGAAAGATATACCATGGCGGTATTACCGTCAATGACAGCAGACACCACTTCCATCTTTACGCCGTTATCCTCACAGGACACGTTAACCGGTATAAGATTTTGCGCCAGTGCAGGGGAAATAAGGTACAGTGCCTGATATACGGCGGGAATATTGGTCGCAAGGGCTGGTGTGATGCAGCCCAGCAGCAGTGCGGCGACCAGTGCGGCCAATAATCCGCGCCGCAGGCGGCACTTGGGACGATGACCCCTGTGCATGCGCGTCAGGGTATCGTTGACCAGCATATCAGACGGCGCGATGCGGTCATTCATGCCGCGGTAGGTTTGCTTAAAGTTCATTGTCCCTCTCTCCTTTCAGCAGATCGCGTAGCTGCGCTCGCGCGCGGGTCAACCGCGTGCGGATGGTGGACGGCTTTTCGCCCGTCATGCGCGCAATTTCTTCGGCGGAATAGCCTTCATAGTAAAACAGATGCACCGCGGCGCGGTATTTGGGGGATAGCTGACGCAGCGCGTCATCCAGTGCGTGTTCCTCCGGCGCGGGGAACGGGATGCGCTCGTCAAGCGGTACGTCATGCCGCCGCCATGCCGCGCGCCAGTGGCTTTTCAGGCAGTTGAGGGTCACGCGCAGTATCCATGCCTTTTCGTGGACTGCGCTGTCAAATACCGGCCGATGCTGCGCCACGCGCAGAAACACCTCCTGAAACACATCATCCGCGTCGTGGCAGCTGCGTGTTTGCGCGTAAGCCAGCCGGTAAACGGTGTTTCCGTAGTCGTGGAGCAGCTGTTCCGGGGTTTTGTCTGTCATGCGCTCCCGCCTCCTTTCACTGAGAATACGTCACAGGGCATGTGATCGCTACAAATTTTACTGAATTTTGGTTGCAAAGCGTGCCGCAGCCTGCTATCATGAACATAACAAAGGAGGGATTGAGATGGACGAGAATCTGGAAGGAATCCAGCGGCCGATTTATCACAATTTATGGGTATATTGGCTGATGCAGCTGATCGGGTTGGTGCTATTGCCGTTTGCGCATATCATCGCCTCGCTTATGGGCTTTGTAGTGGGGGTGGTACAGCTTTATGAGTTGTACACTATGCGTGAAGTGTCGGACGGCATGGGGCGCGCATGGCGCACGATGTTGCTCAGCCTTATACTGACCTTCGGCGGCTTGCTGATGACACTGTTGGCGCTTGGTTCGGTGCTTAGCGTTCTACTGTTGTTTGTCACGCTGGCGGGCCTGATTGTCATGATTGTGGCGGATTACTATTTCTATTTTGCATTGGATGAGTTGATCTTACCTCGTGGCTATTCCTATCCGTCTGGACGTATCCGCTGGTGCTTCTGGCTGTCCCTGATCGGTGGAATTATTGCCACCATTGTGGGAGCGGCATCCTCGTTTTTGGCGCTGGTGGTGCAGATTGTTATTGCGGCGGTCATCGTCTGGCTGCTGTGGCAGTATTTGCAGGCGGTCAAGGCAAAAGAGGGTGTTTGATGCGAAAAAAGAGGACGGAATTTCCGTCCTCTTTTTGCTTGGGTGATGTAGAGCGCTTAACCCTGTACCGCGATAACCTCGACCTCAACCTTTGCGCCCATCGGCAACGCCGCAACCTGCACGCAGGAGCGCGCCGGTGCGTTTTCGGGGAAATACTTGCCGTATACGCTGTTGAATGCCGCAAAGTCATTCATATCCGCAAGGAAGCAGGTGGTCTTGATGACGTGGTCAAACGAAACGCCGCCTTCCGCCAGAACGCAGCGCAGGTTCTGCATGACCTGCTCGGTCTGCTCCTCGATAGTGGTTGCCTCGATTTTGCCGCTGCTCGGGTTGATCGGGATTTGGCCCGAGGTGAAAATCATCTTGCTTGCTGCGATGGCCTGAGAATACGGGCCAAGCGCTGCGGGTGCGAGATCGCTATGCAGTACTTGCTTGATGGACATAAGAACACTCCTTTATTTTAATATAAATAAATTACTTCTTGCTGCCCTTGACCTTTTTCAACCGTTCGGTATTGGACAGAATTTTCTTACGGATGCGCACGCTCTTGGGCGTGATTTCCAGCAGCTCATCGTCCGAGATGAACTCAAGCGCGGCCTCGATCGACATCTGACGCGGCGGAATCAGGCGCAGCGCGTCGTCCGAGCCGGAGGCACGCATGTTGGTCAGCTGCTTTTTCTTGCAGACATTGACCGCCATATCGTCGCCGCGCGGATTCTCGCCGATGACCATGCCTTCATACACCGGTGTGCCCGGCCCGATGAACAGCGGCCCGCGCTCCTGCGCGTTAAACAGACCGTAGCCAACGGCTTCGCCGGTTTCAAACGCAATCAGAGAGCCGGTGGTGCGCTTCTGGATATCGCCCTTGTACGGCTGATAGCTATGGAACACCGAGCTGAGCACGCCCTCACCCTTGGTGTCGGTCAGGAACTCGGTGCGGTAGCCGAATAGGCCGCGCGCCGGAATCAGGAACTCCAAACGCATGCGGTCCGCGCCCTTGGGATTCATTGATACCAGCTCACCCTTGCGGCTGCCCATCTTTTCCATAATAGCGCCGACCGCGTCCTGCGGCACGTCTGCAATCATGCGCTCGACCGGTTCGCATTTGACGCCGTCGATTTCCTTGAACAGTGCCTTGGGGGCACCGACCTGGAACTCATACCCCTCGCGGCGCAGATTCTCAATCAGGATGGACAGGTGCATCTCGCCGCGGCCGCAGACGCGGAATGCGTCGGTCGTGTCGGTCTCGTTGACGCGCAGGGACACGTCCTTGAGAAGCTCACGGAACAGACGCTCGCGCAGGTGACGCGAGGTGACGAACTTGCCTTCCTTGCCGGCAAACGGCGAATCGTTGACCGAGAAGGTCATTTCCACCGTCGGCTCGGAAATCTTAACAAAGGGCAGTGGTTCAACATGCTCCGGATCGCACAGCGTTTCACCGATGGTAACATTTTCGATGCCCGAGAAGCAAACGATTTCGCCCGCCTTGGCCTCGTCCGCCGGCTGACGACTCAGCTCCTCAATGGTGTAGAGTGTGACAACCTTGGCATTGTACGGCTGGGTTGCGCCGTGATAATCGCAGACTGTGACCTGCTGGCCGACCTTCATGGCGCCGCGCTCGATACGGCCGATGCCGATGCGGCCGACATATTCGTTGTAGTCAATCGAGGAAACCAGCATCTGAGTCGGGCCTTCGGTGTCGACCTGCGGAGCCGGAACGTGTTCGAGGATCTGCTCAAACAGAGGGGTCAGGTCGGTGCCCTCGGTATTCGGGGACATGGACGCGGTGCCCGCGCGGCCGGAGCAGTAAACAATCGGGCTGTCCAGCTGCTCGTCGGAAGCGTCGAGGTTCAAAAGCAGCTCGAGCACCTCGTCGCCGATCTCGCCCAGACGCGCGTCCGGACGGTCGATTTTGTTGATGGCAATGATGATCTTATGACCGAATTCCAGCGCCTTCTGGAGGACGAAACGGGTCTGGGGCATCGGGCCTTCCGCTGCATCGACCAGCAGCACAACGCCATCCACCATCTTGAGGATACGCTCGACCTCGCCGGAAAAATCCGCGTGGCCCGGGGTGTCGACGATGTTGATTTTTACGCCCTTGTAATGTACCGAAGTGTTTTTTGCCAGAATGGTGATGCCGCGCTCACGCTCGATGTCGCCCGAGTCCATGACGCGCTCTTCTACCACCTGATTTTCACGGAATGCGCCTGCCTGCTTGAGCATCTGGTCAACCAGCGTGGTCTTGCCGTGGTCAACGTGTGCGATGATGGCGATGTTGCGCAAATCGTTACGAACCATATCTATTCCTCCATCTGCGGGTAATTTTCGTGCAGATATTATTATACCCGCTTTTTGGTAGGTTTTCCACCTGTGTTATCATCAAAATTCGTGTCAAATATGCGTGTAAAACTGGCAATTTTGGCGCGTTTATGTCTGTATGCACGAATTTGTGCGCCCGGCCCGCATGCCTTGACAGCAGCGGGGGCGCACAGTATACTGAAAGCAGCAAAGACAGTCGGAAACCATTATGAACATGTAAAAGGAGGATGACTGATGTTTGGACGGAGCAGGAGATTTTTGTGTGCGGTGCTGGTGGGAGCGCTGTGTGTGGGTGCTGCGGGTGCGGCAGACGCAACGGGGAATTTGACGCCTAAGGGCGCACAGGCATATCTCGACGCGATTGCACAGCTGCAAGGGCAGTACGGTACCGCATCAATCGCGTCGAAGGACAGTCCGCTCAGCGGCATGTGGCAGGGGCTTTCGCTGGCACAGCTGGTGGACTTTGACGGCGACGGTACGCCTGAGCTCTACTGCGGCAGCTTCAGCGGTCAGCACCTTTATACCTACGACGGTGAACTGGTGGATTTGAAGATTCCCGAGCGGGTGAGCAACTTCGGCACGGATGTTTCCCCCACCACCCTGTTGTATATCGATGCGGATAAGGCGTATTTGGTAGACGGCTATGAGGTGATGAATGGCGGCGAGGTACAATATCTGACCAAACAGGGCAATCAGATGACGGCGGCGCTGACCTATGTGGATGCGATTGGCGAAAATCCGGATGGAACATGGGGCGCACATATCTGCACCGTCAACGGACAGCCGGTTTCGAGTGAGGAATTGGAATCCGCTCTGGCGCAGTTGACCACGGGAATGACGGAAAAGAACTATTCTTATTGGGATATCTTATCGGAGCAGGATACTGTGGAGGGCACGGTGCAGCAAACGATTGCCGCGCTGCGTGCGTTGACGAATCCGACGGCGGTGGTATCCTCGCATAAGGTAACGGTTGACGGCGAGCCTGTATCGCTGGCAGCGTATGAAATTGGCGGCAACAATTATTTCAAGCTGCGCGATCTGGCACAGGCACTGTCCGGTACGGCCGCACAGTTTGAGGTGGCGTGGAACGGCGCGGCGCAGCGCATTGACTTGACCGCTGGCACAGCTTACACACCAGTTGGCGGCGAACTGGCTGCGCTTCCGACGGGCAGCAAAGCCGCGGCGCTGACGAAGGCGTCGGTTTACCTGGGAGATACGGCCCTCGAACTGACTGCGTATGAAATCGGCGGCAATAATTACTTTAAGCTGCGCGATCTGGGCGCGGCTCTGGATTTTGCCGTGCAGTGGGACGGTGCCGCGCAGACCGTGGCCATTGATACGGATGCGCCTTATACGGAATAACCATACACAGAGCGGCGGCCTGCTGATGCGGCTGCCGCTTTGCATGGTCGTACATTTTGGGACGGAGAGAATTTGGCACGGACAGAAGGAGATTATGTCATTTTTTTATGGAAACCCGGTCTAAAATGTGCTATAATGGGTTCGCAATACTGAACATAGATTGAGGAATGCCATATGAAAGGAATTATTCTTGCTGCGGGAAAAGGATCGCGTCTGTATCCGATGACACGGCCGGTGTGCAAGCCTCTGCTGCCGGTATATGATAAGCCGATGATTTATTATCCGCTGGCGGTACTGCTGCAGGCGGGCATCCGTGACATTCTTATTATCATTCCGCCCGGAGAGGAAGGGCCGTTTTACCGGCTGCTTGGCTCGGGAGGACGCTTCGGTGTGCATATCACCTATGAGGTGCAGGAGGTGGCGCGCGGTATCGCGGACGCGCTGCTGATCGGCGAGCAGTTTATCGGCGAGGATGATGTTTGCCTCGTTCTGGGAGATAATATCTTTTATTCGCCCGATTTCGAGGGCTATTTGCAGCAGGCACTGCGTCTGGGACAAGGTGCCTGTGTATTCGGGTATCATGTGGACGATCCGCGCGCGTTCGGCGTGGTGGAGTTTGATGAGGAAGGCCGCGCGGTGTCGATTGAGGAAAAGCCGCGCCATCCCAAGTCCAATTATATCGTACCCGGACTCTATTTCTATGATAATTCGGTTATGGAAATCGCGCATAACCTCAAGCCGTCCGCGCGCGGTGAGCTGGAAATTACGGACGTAAATCTCGAGTATTTGCGCCGCGGTGCGCTGCGTGTGGTGAAGCTGGACAAGGATTTTGTCTGGCTGGATGCCGGCACAGCGGATAATTTGCTCGATTCCGCACAGGAGGTCAAGCGGGTGCAGGATGAAACCGGCCGTTATATTGCCTGTCTGGAGGAGATTGCGTATCAGCGGGGTTATATCAGCCGCCAGACGCTGCAGCGGCATGCGTCCGATTTGGCAAAGACACTGTACGGACAGTATTTACAGTGCCTGTAAAGGAGTCCAATGACAATGGCTTGTCGTATATCAAGGCGGCGCTGCTTTCTTCGTTTATCGTGATTCCGTTTGTTGAAGGGGAAATTACCATTGGTCCGTGGCAAAACCGGATGCTGGTCGAGTGTGACACCTGTGACATTGTTTTTCAGGTCATGGGGGAGTAACGCGATATGCAAAAGCCGCAAGCAAATGCTCCCGGCTTTGTCGCATGAAAATGAGATTAAAATACCGCAGGGTGTATAACCCTGCGGTATTTTGATAGGAAAATCTACACTTGTGTTTGGAAATATATGAAAAAGCAGGAGCTGCAATAAGGGGAAAAGCCTCAGAGAAGATATTTCTAAAGAGCGGGCGGGATATCGGGGAGAAAGGGTGTGCTGCAAAAATATCTTTTGTGGTATTTTGTGCAGGAAATATGCAAAATCGGACACTATTCGCAAACTCAAAAAGTAAAATTCTCGATATGACATAAAATGTACATGTCCAATCGGCGGAAAGTATGATATAATAAAACATACGAAATGAGTATGAATGAAAACAGGAGAGAAGTATGAATCTGATTTTGAGCGACAGGCCGCTCCACCTGCCGGAAATAGACCACGGCTGCACGGAGTGTATTGACCTGTCAACGCTGCACATTGCCAACTGTGTCGGCTGCTTCGGGTGCTGGACGAAAACGCCCGGAAAATGTGTCATTCGGGACGACGCTGTGCAGGTCTATCCCCGCATCGCGCAAAGCGACAGGGTGCTGTATGTCAGCAGGGTCAAATACGGAAGCTACGACACGACAATGAAAACCATGCTGGAGCGAGCCATTCCGGTGCAGCAGGCATTTATTCGTCTGTGGAACGGGGAAACGCATCATGTACAGCGGGATGTTAAGCCCAAGCATGCAGTCATTATCGGTTACGGTGACTTGTCGGAAGAAGAAAAGGATATTTTCCGGCAGTTGGTTGCGCGCAATGCAAACAATATGAGCTTTACAAGCTGGCGTGTGGTATTTGTGTCGGAACAGGAAGTGGACCAAGCGGTTCAAAGCGAGGTGCAGTCATGGGACAAGTAATGCTGATAAACGCAAGCCCACGGGCGCCGAAATCCAACTCTAAGCAGTACGCTGAGATGTTTGCTAAGGTGTGTCCCATGGAAACGTCGTACTTTGCTGTCACCAGAAATAACCATAGAGAGCTGTGCCAGTCTATGGAGGATTTTTCGGATGTGCTGCTGGTGTTTCCGCTCTACGCGGATGGACTGCCGGTGACGCTGATGAATTTTCTCAAGACACTCGAGCAAAATGCGCCACGGTGGAAACCGCGTGTTTCGGTTCTCATCAACTGCGGCTTTATGGAGCCGGAGCAGAATGATATCGCGGTGCGGATGATACGATTGTTTTGCAAGCAAAACGGTTATCCGTTTGGCTCGGTTCTGAAAATCGGGAGCGGAGAGGCTATTCTGTCCACGCCGTTTCGGATTTTGGTTCGTTCCAAAATGAAAAAGCTGGCTGCTGCTATTGCGGCAGAAAAGGCACAAACATGGAAGGTCACCATGCCGATTTCCAAAAACATGTTTCTCCGCGCGTCCACCAGCTATTGGACCAATTATGGAAAGCGCAACGGGATCACAAAAGAACAGATGGAAACCATGAAAATTGAGGAATAAGCGGAGGGGGACAATCCGATGAACCATCGGTATTGGCTGGCAGCGGTGTTGCTGTTGACTGCATTGTCAGGATGCACCACTCCGGAAGCACAACAGAATATTCCGCCGGAGGGGACAGTCGATGCTGCCGCGGCCGAGGATGAAGCACGGATGCCCGTTGCAGCACCGGATATGGCAGAGGCTGATACGCAAGCCGCAGATATACCGAGTCCGCCGCAGGACGCGCAGGAATTTGTCCGTGTGCAGGACTATATTCCGGATATTGCGGTCGATTTACGCTACGCCACCACGAATAACTTTACCGGCACGGTAATTTATGCCTATGATGATGCTTGGCTGCGCTATGCGACAGTCAGCAAGCTGTCGGATGCGCAGGAGCAGCTTAAGGCACAAGGTTACCGGCTTTGTATATGGGATGCGTTTCGCTCGGCCCATTCGCAGCAGACCTTGTGGGAGACTTATCCGGACGGGAATTATGTTGCAAATCCCGCCAATGGATATTCTGGGCATACCCGCGGAGACACGGTTGACGTCACGCTGGTGACACTCGAGGGCGAGGGCGTAGAGATGCCTTCGGGGTTTGATGATTTTACCGCGCTGGCGGATCGGGATTATGAAGACGTGTCTGCGGTTGCAGGCGAACATGTGGCGCTGCTGGAATCAGTGATGGAGTCTTGTGGCTTTACCGGATATGAAAAGGAATGGTGGCATTATAGTGACAACGACCGCGCACAGCCTGCGCCGGATTTTGAACCGACAGCATAGACCGACGTAGTGATAACGAATGCAAGGCAAAATCACTGAAAATAGAATAAAAAAGCAAATCCGTCACGAAAGTGAAGCACACCCCATTTGTTAAACAGTATGGTACACTGAATAACGAATGGGGTGCTTTATTATGGAAAAAGGAGAACGAATACGGAATACTACGCCGGAATTGCAAAAAACAGTGAGAGGAAATGTTTAAGAAACAGGATTTATTTACTGAAGGCCGATTCTTCGGTGGTAAAACATAGGATATTCAGTGGAATATTCGTATCGGCTATTTGAACGCTCATTTGCGAAAAGCCGTTGATGGGCATCGGCGTAAGCTGATGTGCGGCATTTGCATCTCGCATTATGGCGAATAAACGCCAAAACTGCGCGTGAATCGGCTAAAACAGCTATGATTGATGCAATGAATCGGTTGAAAAAGCCTATTGGCCGCCCTACGCTGCGGCATCCGCATTGGCAAAGGCGTGAAACCATAGAGCGGATCAGGTAATGCAGCAAAAGCCCGGTAAGAGGAGTTTATTAGGGCGTAAGGGATTTGTCCCTTATCAGGACAGACTTAGCAGCAATTAGGAACCGAAGACGTTGCTTCGGAAATTCCTTAAACAAAAGTCTACGTATGAAAGAAAGTGTAAGAGTTTCTATTTTTCTTTTTTGGTAAAATATTGTAATAATCTGAAATATAAGGTATAATGATGATATATAATGCAGGATAATCTGTCATTATCCGCTAAGCAATGTTTTTGGAAAAATTTCATTTCAAGTTGCTGGTAGGAGGATATAAGTCGCGTGTGCTTTAACCGAGCTTTGAAACAGTTTCTCAACCAAACCCTCAGCAGAAATACAAACGGCTTTTGTGTAATCGAGGTCTATGGTCCCAAAGGAAGCGGGAAATCTACAGCGATAGAGGAAGTGCTGCGTACAGCGAATATGCAGCATAAAATCATTACTTTTTCGAAAGATAATTTATGCCCTTTCCAAGATATGCTTTCAAAACAGATGGAGGGCACTGAAGATGAACAATATACAGCTGCACTGTCGGAATTACTCCAGCAGGACACTGTATTGGTATTGGCTGATGTGTAATGGTGCATGCAAGACCATATGAATATGATTGCACGTGTTCTAAACTATCATCAAATATGCCGATATCCTGCGCGTGTCATTCTTGAGCAGAATGGCGCGGAGCCATTGCCTTTTCTGCAAGCCCTCCCTATCACTGACCGTTTTTCGGTAAAGCCGATTCCGCCAGAAGTTTTTCAGTCCTATTTAGCAGCACATTTTCAGAATTCGGAAGCAAATCCGCCTCTTTTCCAAAAGATTATTGACATCGCAAACGGGAATATCCGACACTTTTTTATCGTGCTGAATATTTTGCTGCAAGAAAATATCATCAGCAGAAACGGCATAGTATTCGTTTACAACCAGTTTGATCATATATTGCCCAAAGATTTGCTCGGATTATGCAGAATGGTTTTTGACCATTTGGAACAGAACACCAAAAGGTCTTTGTGCGCCGCAGCCCCCTTTTCCTCTCAAATATATACGCAGCTTGTGGAAATGCTGGTACAGAGTGCGGGTCGGTGTGACTTTTATTTGAAAGAGCTCAGCCAACATGACTCGCTTATCACCCAGTCCTTAACTGGCAATCAATTGGCATCCTACCAGTCGCAATATGAGTTTACAACCCCGTGCGCGAGAAACGCAGTTTGCGAAAGAATACCTTTGGACGAATATAATCAATTTATCCAAAAATATTATGACTGCTTTGACAGGGTCTATCACAATAGTCATGCAAATCTATCGGAGATCGGTCGTGTCCAGTTGGCGCTTCATTTGGTCAGAAGCAAAGAAAAAGATTTGACAATAAATCAAATTCCGCTGATTGTTGACATTATGACTTATTGCTACGAGCACTTTATGTATTATACAGCTCTCAAATATGGTAAATTGCTGTTGGATGCACATGTTTTGAATCATGATCAGCTTAATGCGGAATACCATGGATTTTATCTAATATATTTCAAAACGTTATTGGCGGTCGGGCAATATGGAGATATTTTAAATTTTGACCACATGTTCCATGACGAGGATCTCAATTACTATATTGCGCTTGCATATTATAATAATGGTTCGCCTATACAAGCGTTGAAAATTATCCAACAAAATTGGGGCGGAGAGCGACTGGCCGGCAGTGGTTATAAGAACATGTTATTGTCTTCCATTTACGACTGGATAGGAGATAATAAAGCCTCTTTGAAACAATTCAAATTGGCAATAAAGGCGTGCAATCAACATCTGGATTTGAAGTATCAGCTTTATAAGAGATACAGTATGCACATCGATTTTAGGCTGCCGGAGTGCCAAGAAAAAATGTGGCAGGCTGCCAATTACTATCGTATCAGACAGCGCAAGCAATATGCAGAATGTATGCACAATCTGGGAACAGGCTATATCATGATTGGTCAGCACGATCAGGGACGCAAGTGCTTGCAAGAAAGCAAAAAAACTTTGGAAAAAATATGTGACAGCGAAATCTATCATCCAATAAATTCGACTGCGATTTCGCTTTGCTTTGCCAATCAAGCGTTTGAGGAAGCAATTCAACTCTGGGAATCCTGTTTGCGCCATGAGATTCCAATTGATTTTTGTAGAATTGTGCTGAAAAACAATCTCATGAACGCATATATTCACCAAGCACTATGGAAACAGGCCGATCAGTTATGCGATGAGATTAGGAGAGAATTTGTAGATGCCTGCCATGCTGACAACTTGGTATATGTTGTTGCAAAGGTGCGGCCTGATTTACAGCACCCATTGCGGCAGTTCTACTATAATCAGGGAATATATTGGAAAGCCAAAGGAGAACGCGACAAGGCATCGGCCTGCTTTTCTGATGCCAAAAGGTGCAGCCAGTATCATTCCGTTGTCGAATACGCAATCGAGCAAAACATCCGAGAACTGACTGCCATATCAAAGCACCAAACATTTCTGTTGCAGTATCTGCCCCACAAAGCCTTGCGGCCAACAGAACAGGAAAGATTTATTTATGAACATGATATCTATTTATGTGAGGTGATGTTTTGGGGATAACATCGTTGCTTTCTTGGATTGATGCGTCCAATATCATTGCCGGTATATCCACTATCACTGCCGGTATATCCGCTATCATTGCTATTTTTTCCTATAAAGAAAGCAAAAAGCTCCGCATGGAGCAGAGCAGAGCTTTTTTGTATATGGATATGATGCAAATTGATTCTGACATTTATGTTGTGATACATAATATCGGACATTCTCCGGCCTTTGACATTTCGATTACGGTAAATGAACCGTATTCCAATCGATTTGAAAATCTGAAGCTGATACCGCCCACGTTTTCCTACCGTTACTTATTATTAAGCAGAAAAGAAGCAAGCCAGTATCAGAAGGAAGTTATATTCTCAGTGAAATATAAGGATGTGTATTCTGATCCGTTATACAGAGAGGAGCGTTTTCCATTTACGCTTGCTGACTATTTGAAATATCACATTGCATATGACGCAGAGTCCAACTCCTATGATATTAAAAAGACATACTGATATGCCTTTTATCGATTATGCGTACCGTTGCCGGGCCGCGTCAATTATTTTTCCGATTATTTCATGGTATTCTAAGCCCATGGCCTTTCCGCATTGTTCAAAAGAACATCCACGGCACAAGGATGGCATTGCGTTAATTTCAAGGAAGTAGATACTTCCGTCAGGTCGAATACGAAAATCCATTCTCGAATAATCGCGCAAATCAAAGAAGCGGTGGATTCTGGTGCTATAATTCAATAGATTCTGGCGCACCGTGTCGCTATATTGGAAATCTATCGAATTGATGACATTATCATTGTATTTTAATGTATTATCATACAGGGAAATGTCCGAAAGGTCCTCATTTAGTATCGTCACTACACCAAGCGCCTGCGCAGATGATCTGTTCCCAATAATAGGGACGGTTACCTCGCTGCCTTCAATATACTCTTCTGCCAACAAATCAAAGGTATATTGTTCGATAAGGGTGGTTGCTTTTTGTATAAATTCTTCCTCTGTTTGGATCAGTGACAGCCCCATGCTTCCCCCTTCACCGTTTGGCTTCAGTACGAATGGATAACCTAACTCGCGGACCGCTTGCAAGACTGAGCTATCCAATGATGTAAAATAAACTTCTTTAGGGGTGGGAATCCCCAAAGAGCGCACCAAAATTTTTGTATGATACTTATTCATATTAATTGCCATTCCGTAGACATCTGACGCAGTGCATGGAATTTGGTGCAATTCTGCAAGACCTGGCACAAATGTTTCGCGGTTGCGCGATCCAAACCCTTCGGCAATATTAAAAATCATATCATATGGAAAGCGTGACGTATTGATCAAATCGTTGAGCTTTTGTGCATTTCCAATGTATCCCACCTCATAGCCACAACGCTCAATCGCCTTTGCAATTTCTGAAACCGTGTGTAACGAAACAAAATCTGTGTATTCCAGATTGGATTCCTCTAATCCGTAGTCGCTCTTTGTATCATAGCAAAATCCAATTTTCATATGTAGAAACTTCCTTTCTGCCTGCATTCTGGGACTTTAACCGCGGATAATGACAGATTATCCTGCATTAAAAAGCGCTTGCACTTAGCGATTGAACCGCTAAGTGCAAGCGTTTTATTATTCAAAAGAGAACTTATTCCGTGGATGCCGGGCAGCAAGAATATCTCGTTGCTTTGCCGCTGCTACAAATGTGTAAATCTGGGTCGTAGAAATGGAGCTGTGGCCTAAAAAGTTTTGTATGTAGCGAATGTCCACATCTGCTTCCAATAAGAAAGTGGCGAAGGAATGTCGAAACATATGAGGGGTAATATGTGCGGTATAGCCTGCTTTTATAGCATATTTACGTACAATCAGACGCACAGATTGATCAGACAAGGGATGATCTAAGCGATTTTTAAAAAAAGGCTCCCCATGCTGGGAAGGTTCAAGCTGCTTGTAAGTATCTAACGTACTTAATACTTCGGCATTTTCCAATTGGATCATCCGCTCTTTAGAGCCTTTTCCATAAATGCGAACACATCGCTCCAACAAATCTACGTCGTCAGTTTGCAAACCACACACCTCGGAGACCCGCATCCCAGTTGCGAATAACAATTCGAGTACCGCAGCTTCACGCCATGCCTGACGTTTGCTAATTATTGTATCTGCTTTACGAGTTGCTTCGTGCACTGCTTTCAAAACCGCTTCAATCACGCGCAGCGGAATTGTCCGAGGCAAAAGGGTTGGCTGTCTGATTTTAATATGACAGTGATAGAACGGATCATCGGTGATAAACTGGTTTTCCAGCAGGAAGCTGCTCCATGCCTTAATAGAGGCAATTTTCCGTTTAATACTCCGCGCTTGGTAGCTATCATGAAGAAACATGACGAAAGCGCGTACGCTTTGAGTTGAAATTTCCAATCCTTTCATTTCTAAAAAGTCAATAAATTGTTTCAAATCTATTCGGTAGGCTTTTATCGTCTTATCGTTTAGATTTTTTTGTTTTTTGCAATATTCGAGATAGTAATTCATCCATTGCATTTTTTCTTGCATTTTTCATCCCCCATTCTGGTGATTCGGTTTGCAATCAGTATGACTGGAAGATGACAAGAATTCAACTAAATTCGACAAAACCAAAGCATAGGGGGCCAGTATTAAAAAATAAAAACGCTATAACAGATTGTTAGAAAATTACATAAGGAGAATCGAACGATGGATCCGTTTATATAGGCGGTGTCCGCTGTCCGACCAATAGTACGCTATAACGCCCATAGAAAATACGGTTTATTCCGCGCTCATAGTTGTTGATTGCCCGGTAGGTTGTGCTAAGGCGGTCAGCGACTTCTTTTCGCATAAATCCGACCTTTTTATGGGATTCGCGGATGCGCTCTACAATGATGGGAGTTTTGGTATTTCGATTAACCATGTATACCTTATCCATGAAGAACGGCTGGTATAACGATGCGATAAGCATTGCCTTGCCGTAAAAGTATGAAGGCTGCCATTCAAAGCATAGATATGGGGATCTCGCGACATATCCAGACTATCCATATTATTAACGGGCTCTATCGATGTTCACGCGCTCCATAAAATAATTTCTAGGTGTTACCCCCATAGTATCTTTAAATGCCTTGGAAAAATGCTGTTGACTGGAAAATCCAAATTCTGTGGCGACTTCTGCTAAGGTAGCGCTGGGATTACTGCACTTATAATCGATGGATTTACTGATACGAATGAATGTTATATAGCTTGAGATGCTCAAATCCAAGTATTTTTGAAACAGTTTTGTGAGATATCGTTGGGATACGCCAGCATATTTTGCAATTTGCTCCACTACCAGCTTTTCTGAACAGTGCTGGTTAATATATAAAATCGCATCCATCAGATAGTTGTTTTTGTACACATCCGAACTTGATTCACATTGCGCCAGAAGATCTCGGCTTAGCAGCAGGATCAGCTGTTCACAATACAGCTGCATAAGACGGTCGCTGTTTTGCCCAGGAATACAAAACTCGTCAAAAATACACTCCAGACATGCCCGGAGCTGAGCAGAGCATATTTCGCGAAAAAAAGGCCGTCGGTTGAGCATTAACTCCATTAGAAAGGGCATCTCTCCATGAGAATCCTGACTTCCGTAAAGTGAATAAGCTGATTTAACGTAAAAATGGATGTGTAAGGCTTGCGCAGTTGCATCATCGGGGGCAACAGTATCATGCGGAATATTGGGAAAGATAATAATGTATTGCCCAGGTTTTAAGATCTGCTCACTGCCCTGAATAGCAAACGAGATGGTTCCGCTTGTACATAACAGCAGCTCTACAGAACGGTGAAAGTGGGTATCAAAGCGATAATGGGGTGGAAATTGTTGTGCAATAGCGTTGTTCAAAACTATCGCGGGCGCCGGATAGGTATACACGATCAAAACACCTCCTGTCCCAAAAGAGATACATCACCGACAGTGGTGACACGGCAGGCATAAAGTAATAGTCATAGCCGTGTCAGCATTTTAACAAAAAATATAAAAAATCATTATCTTTATCTTAGCTTTTTCCTCGCAAAGATGCAAGTGCTATTAGCTGCATAATAAAATGATTGTGGTAAGATACCTATAATTTGCCTGATCATGCGTTTGACAACTTACATATGGCCCTGCTTAGAGATAGGCTATACGCAAAACCATAAACAAATTCAAATGTTTTAGGTAAAACTAACAAAACTTGATGAAATTTTTTTGCGTATAGTTAGAAAAAATGTTGACAAGCAAAATTATATAAAAACTTTTCGTTTTGTTCAGAATTGAATAAGAAATATCATGGGAATAGACGTATACTTAATTTAAACTGTAGGATGTTGCGTCGTTTTTGGCTTTTTGCTCCGATACAGTGATTGTATCACAACATGATCATGAGGTGACTTATGGCCAATTCCCGGAAAAAGAAGAAAAATGCCCCCCAACGCCAGTGGCAACACTCGAAGCCGTTTGCTCGCTCTACCTTGTTATGGGGAATTATTACTGTGGCTGGTCTGGCGCTTTGCGCCATTGTGCTTGCGCTCCTTTTGAAAAAACCCTCTCAGCCTGCGCTTTCGCTGAAAATAGGCGGACAAACCATACCCTCAGAGGTGTTCCAGCTGATATTGCAGCAAAATCGCTCCGATGTTGTCTCAATGTACGCAAACCAAGGGCTTTCTACTGCACAGGACTCTTTCTGGCGTACAGAAGTTGACGGAAAATCTCCAGCTCAAGCTCTGTTAGAACGCACTATGCAGGATTTGCAAGAATTGGCTGCCGCTTACCAGATGGCCCAATCATGTGGCTTGGATCTGCCAGGAGGATTGGGAGGCGTGATGGAGCGCATGGAAGCAGAAAATGCCCAGCGCCGCGCCAAACTGGAGGCCGGTGAACATGTCTACGGTCTGCAATCATATACCCTACAGACCTATCTCTCCTATGAGACGGATGGAATTGCTTCGCAATATTGCTCGAATACAGACTATCCTGGCATGGATATCAGTCAGTCCCAATTACATGAGTATTATCAAGAGCATCTCGACCAGTATCAGAAGTATGACGATATATCGTTTTCTTACCTGAAAGTAGATCTGAACCAATTAGAGGATGGCCAGAAGCAGACGATTCAGACACAGGCCGATCGGCTGGCTCAGGAAATCAGGCAAGGAGAGGATTTGCAGCAGAAGGCGGCGGCCTATAACGCCCTTAGCCCCTATGTGACGCATGTGGATATCCTCTCTGATCAGGCGGCCTCTTATAGCCGGTCGATTGGGGATGTGATGGAACTGGGGTGGGACCTCCAGCCGGGAGAAGACACAGGCTTGATGGAACTCAATGGTTTTTTGTTCCTTATTCAATGTACCAGCCGAGTGGAATATGACTATCAGTCCTTTGAACAGGTCCAAAGTGTAATATTGAGTCAGATGCGGAGAGAACGCTATCAAGATTTGCTTCAGCAGACCGCCGACTCACTGGATATAGAGGCAGATCTGCCCGAACTGGAAACATTCATCATAAAAGAAATGGAGGGGAGTTAATGGCAAATGACGTATCAAAAACATTACGAAAGAAATGGGGGAAACAAGCAATGAAAAAACGATGGTTGACTGTATTTATGCTCTTGATTGAGATAGTAGCCACAGTGGGTGCGCTATCTTGGCTTCCCATTCAGGCTGGCGCCGCAGGCGGCGGAACGACTTATTACTTCAGTACGCTCCATGGGGATAATAACAATAGCGGAACAAGTCAGGAGCAAGCGTGGGCATCGCTGCATATGCTGGAAGAAAAGAATATTACGCTCCAGCCTGGCGATAAAGTATATCTGGAGCGGGGTTCTATTTTCAACAATGAATTTCTGCATCTTCGCGAGGTAAAAGGCACCTCGGATGCGCCAATTGTCATTGACACCTATGGAGACGGGGCAAGCCTGCCGGTTATCAACACCAATGGGCAGGGCATCTGGTATCAGGACTACGGCGTAGCGCTGGACAATGCCCAGCATGTCTATCGCGGCTATGTGTCCTCCTCCATTTTGCTGTACGACTGCGAATACATTGAAATCAACAATATCGCCATGACCAACCGCAATCTGGATATAGACGTTACCTATAACGCCCGCAGTATGATGAACCGTACCGGCGTGGCGGTCGTAGCCCAGAATAGCGGAACATTGGATCACATCTACTTAAAGGGTCTGGATATTCAGGACGTAGAGGGCAACGTACAGGACAAGCATATGAATAACGGCGGTATCTATTTTACCGTCTTTAAGCCCAAAAATGAGGCATCCACCGATATTGCCCGCTATAATGATGTTCGCATTGAAGACTGCTACCTAAAAAGCGTCAACCGCTGGGGCATTGCGCTGGCCTATACAGCGTATCACGCCCAATTTCCAAACGCCACTATTTCCGATCAAACAGCCAAGACCTATGGTATGACCGATGTGGTCATTCGCAACAACTATCTAGAGGATGTGGGCGGTGACGCCATCACCACCATGTACTGCTACCGCCCTATTGTGGAGTATAACGTGGCAAATGGCGCGGCCAGCCAGATTAACGCCCAGGATTATAAAGGAGAGGGCACCTCCGGAGATAAGCCCTTCGGATGTGTGGCAGCCAGCGTCTGGCCTTGGAAATGTAAAGACGCGGTGTTCCAGTACAACGAGGTCTATAATACCTACAACGATGGCGGCTGGAACGGTGACGGACAGGCATGGGATGCCGACTGGGGCGACGGAACGGTTTATCAGTACAATTACAGCCACGATAACGAGGGCGGCTGCTTTATGATCTGCCTCCAGCACGCCTACAACAGCGTCTTCCGGTATAATATCAGCCAGAATGACAGTACCGGTATTATCGTAGCGGCGACCAGTCCCAACGCCAACATTTATAACAACACCTTCTATATCAAGGAAGGCGTACCGTTTGTGTACACCAATTCCGGTAGATATGGCACGCTGGATGTGAAAAACAACATCATCTATTATGCCGGAAGTACCGCCCGTGATGAAAACTGGCGAACCGGGACCTGTACCTATGCAAACAATATCTTTGTAAATTACA
>DXEF01000035.1 GCA_019115085.1 Candidatus Agathobaculum pullicola
GAAGGTATTGTCAATAACGAGCGGCAGGCCATGCTGATGTGCCAACTTTGCCAACGCATCAATGTCCGGGATATCGCAGTTCGGATTCCCCAGCGTTTCAAGATAGATTGCCTTGGTATTGGGCTGAATAGCCGCTTCCACCTCGGCCAGATTATGCGCATCGACAAAGGTGGTCGTGATGCCGTACTGAGGCAGCGTATTGGCCAGCAGATTGTACGTGCCGCCGTAGATGGTCTTCTGCGCGACAATATGCTCCCCCGCCTGCGCCAACGCCTGAATGGTATAGGAAATCGCGGCTGCACCCGATGCGGTCGCCAGTGCGGCAACACCGCCCTCCAGCGCCGCAATGCGCTTTTCCAAAACATCTTGTGTGGAATTGGTCAGGCGACCGTAGATATTTCCGGCATCCGCCAGACTAAAGCGGTCGGCTGCGTGCTGGCTGTTGCGGAACACATAGGATGTGGTCTGATAAATCGGTACCGCACGTGCATCGGTCGCGGGATCGGGCTGCTCCTGCCCAACATGAAGCTGAAGGGTTTCAAATTTATAGTTATTCATGGTATGTACCTCATTTCACCGTTTTTATTCTAATTTGGGCAAATAAAAAGCCCAGAAACTTGCAACAGCTCCCGGACCGCAACATGGCAATACCTCTGATTCAGCAACAATAGAGGGAAATTGTGGGCGTTACAAAGCGCCCGGCCATCTTGTCAGTCCGGGAGTATAGCATTCGTCCACAGCGGAAGTTGCTTCGCAGAAGATGAAAGAAAATGCTCTGCATACCGAATCACCCCTTCTATAATTACCTACTTTTTCGATTGGTTTACAGGTATTATAGCGTACCGCATTTCATATGTCAACCCTTTTCAAAAATAAATACCAATTTGTTCTAATCGTAAACGCTCTTTGCGCCCCTTCTTCCGCTCACCCGCTTGGAGGATTTGTTGCAACATACGCCCCTGCCATCTCATCCCTCTTTTTGTGACTGAATTACAGAATCAGGCATACTGGATGGCTATACTATAACCATCAACAAGATACATGAAGGAGCGCTTGAAAATGTCTGTTTTAACCATTACCAATACAAATTTTGACTCTGAGGTACTGACTTCGGAAAAGCCCGTCCTCATTGATTTTTGGGCAAGCTGGTGCGGCCCCTGCAAAATGCTTTCTCCCGTCATCGACAAGATCGCGGATGAAATTTCCGATGTAAAGATCGGAAAAGTCAATGTGGATGAGCAGCCGGAGCTGGCGCGTCAGTTTGGCGTGATGAGTATTCCGACACTGGTTTTCATGAAAAACGGAAAGATTGTACAGCAGTCTGTCGGTGTTCAGCCCAAAGAAGCAATTATGAGCATGATACGATAAGTATTGATCTGAACCAGCGGAAAGGAGTTCCTTTCCGTTGGTTTTTGCGGAACTGCCGCGCACAACGATTAAGAATGGGATAAGGAGATCATCATATGAAAAAAACTGTAATTATTGGCGGTGTGGCCGGTGGCGCCAGCTGTGCCGCCAGACTGAGAAGGTTGGATGAAACCGCTCAAATCATCATAATCGAGCGGGGTGATTACATCTCCTATGCCAACTGTGGTTTGCCATATCATGTAGGCGGTGTGATTGCGTCGAGAGATGCCCTTTTGGTTCAAACCCCGGAAGCGATGAAAAAGAAATTCAACATTGATGTCCGCGTCCGAAATGAAGTCGTATCAATTGATCGGGATAAAAAGCTCGTTTTGGTCAAGAGACTGGACAGCGGTGAAACCTACGAGGAGTCTTACGATACTTTGGTGATAGCAACCGGCTCTTCGCCGCTGCGTCCTGCGATTCCCGGTATTCAGTCCGAACGTGTTCAGACGCTGTGGACGGTAAACGATACCGATCGGATTCGTTTGGCCGTTATGCAGCAGTATGCAAAAACAGCAGCGGTCATCGGCGGTGGCTTCATCGGTCTGGAGATGGCGGAGAACCTTCGCCACGTCGGCCTTACCGTCTCTTTGATCGAGGCCGCCGATCAGGTCATGGCGCCGCTCGACCCCGAAATGGCCGCCATGCTCCATGCAAACATCCGCGAGAATGGTGTCGACCTTTATCTGGGCGATGGCGTAGCTGCTTTTGAAGAAAACGATCATTCGGTCACCATTGTTTTAAACAGCGGCAAAAAGGTGGAAGCCGAAATTGTCATTCTGGCAATTGGTGTTCGCCCCAACAGCCAGCTGGCGAAAGACGCCGGACTCTTGCTCAATGAGCGCGGCGGCATTTGTGTCGATAAATCTCTCCGCACCTCGGACGCTTGCATCTATGCGGTTGGTGATGTCATCGAGGTAGAGGATTTCACCTTTAGAAATCGTACTATGGTTCCTTTGGCGGGGCCGGCCAACAAGCAGGGCCGCATCGCGGCAGATAATATCGCCGGAGGACAGGAAATCTATGAGGGCACACAAGGCACAAGCGTTGCCAAGGTATTCGATCTGGCCGCAGCCTCTACCGGTGCAAATGAAAAAACACTGCAAAAACTCGGTCTGAAAAAAGGCAAAGACTACGAAAGCATTATCATAACGCAAAATTCTCATGCCGGTTATTACCCCGGAGCGGTGCCGCTGACGTTGAAACTGCTCTTTTCCGTGGATGGATCTGAGATTTTCGGTGCGCAGATTGTCGGCCGTGACGGCGTGGACAAACGCATCGACACCTTGGCTGTGTCCATGCGTTTGGGCGCAAGCGTTCGGGATTTAAAAAATCTGGAGCTTGCATACGCGCCTCCGTTCTCCTCTGCGAAGGATCCGGTGAATATGGCGGGCTTTGTCGCGGAAAACGTCCTGCGTCATCTGGTGACGTTTTCCAACTGGGATCTTTCCAAGGAAAATGACGACACTGTTTTACTGGATGTGCGTGAAAACGCCGAAGTCATGGCATATGCTGTGCCCAACGCCGTTCACATCCCATTGGGTGAACTACGCAGCCGCTTGCAGGAGCTCAGTCCCGAAAAGGAAATCATCACCTTCTGCGCCATTGGCGTGCGCGCTTACAACGCCGCCCGAATCCTGATGCAGCATGGCTTTGAAAAAGTAAAGGTATATCCCGGCGGATCACGGTTCTATCGATCCCTTTATCCGCGATCCGGTGCCCCCGCTCTTTCAGGAACAGAGCGGATTTCCGACACGGGAGATGTGAAAAGCAGTGACGCTCCCTAAGCCTTTATAACGCATTGCAAGCTGCGTATATTTCCTTTGACACCATCATATCACCCTTATGTTTGAACCGTCCCGGTTTGTGCTTTCCGCACAAACCGGGACGGTTCATTTTGCCGCATCGGAAGTGTTGTGCCTGTGTTACGTCTCATAAATCAGCTTATGGAGCTTTTCTTTGTCCATAATTCGGATTTCTCCCCTGGAAAGCGCAACAATTCCTTCCCCGGCAAAGTATTTGAGCATCCGCGAAACCACTTCCCGTGCGCTTCCCATATAACGCGCAATTTGTTCATGGGTCATTTTAATGCTGTCGCTTCCTGTCTTGGCGATTTCATCCCACAGAAAGATCGCAAGACGTTTATCTGCGCCCATAAACAGAATTTGCTGCATGGCCCACATGACATCGGAAAAACGCGTGGTCGCCAATTCATAACCAAAGCATTTCACATAGATGTTTTCTTCGGCGATTTGATGAAAAACCGCGGAATTTATCAAAAGAACATCCGTATCCTCCTCGGCATCTATAAAGACATCAAAGGTTATGGCATCCAGCACGCAGGAAGCAGACAAAATGCAAGTGTCGCCTGGGAATAGACGATACAGTGTCACATCGCGCCCTTCTTCCGACAGCATGTAGGTGCGCAGCTGCCCCTGTTTCACCAGTAAAACGCCGATGCAATCCGTATTTCCGCCATGAACCGTGGCTCCCTTGTGATAATGGGCAGAAAACGTATTCACGCACAGCTGCTGCTTTTCTTTTTCATCCAAATGCTCCCAGAACGCGCACTGTTTGAGGTACGCCTCGCAGGACTCGTTTTGCAGCATCGCTCCATCTCCTTTATATACAGTTAATTGTTTATATGTCCGATACCGATAAAGTAACACATTTCACGGCACAGGTCAATCAATCCGCCACCCCGTTACCCGACGTTTCTGTGATTGACACACAGAAACAGCGGCGTTTTTCCGATATACTATTTTCCATAAGTGCGACCGCAAAAGCAGTCAAAACGCACATTGTGTCGCATATGCTGCAACATAACTCACTCTTGATGCAGACAGTAAGGAAAACATATTCTGTAACTTGGAGGTTTCATCATGGCAAATGAAAAAAGAATACCCCGTAAAGCTACTGTTTTACAAGAACAGTGCGTTGCATGCGGTTGCTGCGCAAAGATATGCCCGCTGCATGCCATCACTATATACAAGGGAATTCACGCAGTAGTGGATATCAACAAATGTGTCGGCTGCGGTAAATGTGCCAAAGAGTGCCCGGCATCGATCATTACCATTCAGGAGGTAACGGTATGAAAAAGAAATGGTATGATTATCTGTGGATAGTAACCTTGGTGTACCTAACACTCGGCTTTTTCAACATCTTGTTTGCATGGCTGGGGCTTTTGTGCTTTTTCATTCCGCTCATTATCTCGGTTGCATCGGGCACAAAGGGCTATTGCAACCGGTATTGCGGCAGAGGCCAGCTGTTGGGATTGCTGGGCGGCCGCTTTGGTCTGTCCCGCAAGCGGGATATCCCAAAGTGGATGAAGAGCAAGTGGTTCCGCTATGGTTTTCTCATTTTCTTCTTCGCCATGTTCTTCCAAATGCTTTGGAATACCTATCTGGTGTTTGCGGGAGCGTCCAATCTCAAGGAGGTTGTAACCCTTCTGTGGACGTTCAAGGTTCCGTGGCAGTGGGCATATCACGGTGAAATGCTGCATCCCGGCGTTTCGCAGTTTGCTTTCGGTTTTTACAGTGTGATGCTGACCTCAACACTGCTTGGCTTTATTACGATGATTCTGTTCAAGCCGCGCAGCTGGTGCGTCTACTGCCCGATGGGCACCACCACACAGCTGATTTGCAAAGCAAAGCAAATCGGAAAAAACAATAATCCTGACGAAAAGTAAATACCTCCTTTTCTTGCATCATGCGGGGCATGGTTTGCCACCCTTTGGCGGTGGAAACCGTGCCCCGTTTATGCTGCTCAAGCCTGCTGTCCCACGCATCGCTCCGCAGCGCCATGAAACCTCTCATTTCCGAGCGCCTATCCGTCGGAGGATGGCCTAACGCCAGACTGGTTTTCTCCCACACTCTGCTCTGCAACATGCGGACCGGTTTTTATCGGCCTGTATCTGCTGCATATATGTACAATTAAGGTTCACAATTCTACATAACGTGCAATCCTCACCCGAAATGCACTTTTACTTTTCGCCACATTCTGGTATAATAGATAGGAAAAATATATCAATATCCACCGTTTTGCTATACAGCAGTGCAAAACTGTCGCAAAAAACGCGTGGAAGTCTTTATATTAAGATGGGGAAATACTATGAAAGAAAAGAAACTGGTCATCACAGGCATGGGCGCGCTGACACCCATTGGCATCGGTGTTTCGGCCTACTGGGAGGCGCTGGTTTCCGGCCATTGCGGCATCAACCGAATCACACGCTTTGACGCATCCAACCTACCGGTGCAAATCGCCGCTGAACTGAAGGGCTTTGACCCCGCCGAGCATATGCCCAAAACGCTTGCGCGCACGATGGACCCGTTTATGCAGTTTGCATTCGTAGCAGCGCAGGAAGCGCTGGCGGACAGCGGTCTTGTCATTGAGCCGGAAGCGGAGCGCATCGGTATCGTCATGGGCACCGCTATGGACGGCGTGACTACCGTCGCGCAGACACAGGCAGCATATGACGCCGGTCACCGCGTCGGTCCGCGCTTTGTGCCCATGACCATCGGCAATATTGCCGCGGCGCAGATCGCGATTGCGCGCGGCATTCGCGGGCCGAGCCTGACGCTCAACACTGCCTGCTCAGCAGGCGGCGACGCGATCATGACCGCCGCTATGCTGCTGCGCTCCGGCGAGGCGGACGCCGTGCTGGCGGTGGGCGGCGAAAGCATTCTGTGTCCGATAGTTGTGTCCGGCCTGTCACAGGCTAAGGCGCTTTCCCGCCGCAACGATGACCCCGAAACCGCCTGCCGTCCGTTCGACGCGGAGCGGGACGGCTTTGTCATCGGAGAGGGCGGCGGCGCGCTGCTGATCGAAACCGAAGCGCACGCGCTGGCACGCGGCGCACACATCTACGCGGAGCTTGCAGGCTATGCCAACACCTCGGACGCGCACCATGTCACCGCCCCCTGTCCGGACGGTGCGGGCGCGGCGCGCTGCATGCAGCTGGCGCTCAAAAAAGCCGGCATGCAGCCATCCGACATCGGCTATATCAACGCCCATGGCACCTCCACCCCACTGGGCGATAAGGCAGAAACGCTTGCGGTGAAATCCGTGTTTGGCGGACGGGAAAGCGCGCCTCCGGTGTCCTCGACCAAATCCGCGACCGGTCACCTGATGGGCGCGGGCGGCCTGACCGAGACAATTGCCTGCATCAAGGCAATTCAGACCGGTATCCTGCCGCCGACGCTGCATTTGACCACTCCCGACCCGGACTGTGACCTTGACTATGTGCCCAACGCGGCACGCTCGGCCAAAATCTCCGCTGCGATGTCCAACTCGCTGGGCTTCGGCGGGCAAAACTCCAGCATTATCGTTTGTAACTACCAGAAATGAGGCGAACCCCACTTTGCAAAATCAGTACACCTATGATGTCACCATGTTCCGGGAGACATTTGAAACGCGCTTCACCTATCTCAACGGGTTCCTGCGCAACGTCTCCCGCTTCGGCAGCCGCCCCGCGCTGCACGACCCTCTCTCCGGCCGTCGCTGGACCTACGCCCAGCTTAACGCGGAAGTCAATCGACTGGCGCATGCGCTGCGCACGGACGGCGTGGGGAAAAATGACGTGGTCATGTTCACTCTGCTCAACTCGCCCGAGTTTGTGTTCTGCTATCTGGCGGCGCACAAGATCGGCGCCATCGCCTGTCCGGTCAACTATCGACAGGGCGCGGGCGAAATCGCGCTCGTAATCGATGACAGCCGCCCCAAGGCGTTCCTTTATGATGCGGAATTCGGCGAACTCTCCGGCGGCGCGCTCGAGTTGTGTGAACACAAGCCCGCCCGTGTCATCATGGTCGATTACAAAGGCGGCGCCACCGCGCCCACGGGGCATGCCCGCTATGCGGATTATATTGCCGGGCAGCCCGAAACCAACCCTCCCATCGATTTTTCGCCGCACATCTATGACGAAACCACGCGGCTTTACACCTCAGGCACAACCAACCGACCCAAAGGCGTGCCAATCAACAATATCAACGAAGTACTATCCGCGCATGACGTGATGATGCACTTCCCGCTCGGCCCGACCGACCGCACGATGAATATGACCCCGTGGTTCCATCGAGGCGGCATCCATGCGGGCGGTCCGTGCCCGACGCTATATGCAGGCGGCGAGGTCGTCATTCTGCGCGATTTTGCGCCCAAGCGCTGTCTGGAATATGCGGAAACGTATCAGATTCCCTTCCTCATCGGTGTGCCGACCATCATCGCGATGCTCGCCCGCACGCAGGAGCGCACTCCCGCCGATCTGTCTGCACTGCGCGGCATTGTGACAATGGGCGCGCCGTTTGAAAAAGCCGCATGTGAAAAATACATGCAGCTTTTGACCCCCAACATCTTCAACGGCTACGGCACAACCGAAACCTTCTGGAATACCTTCCTGCGCCCGTTCGACCTGCCGGATATGGCTGGCTCCGCCGGACGTTCGTGTACGGACGATGAGGTGCGGCTGGTCGCCATCCACGAGGACGGCAGTCACGCCGAGCCCGAAGAAACCGTGCCGCACGACAGCAAAACGCCGGGCGAAATCATCATCTCCTCGCCCGCCAAGAGCGCGTTCTGCTACTTTAACAATCCCGAGATGACCGCACAGAAGTTCTACAAGGGCTGGCTATATACGGGTGATGTAGGCGTGTGGGACGAAAATGCGTTTATCACCGTGTCCGGCCGCAAGGATGACATGATTGTGTCCGCGGGCGAGAACATCTACCCCACCCAGATTGAGGCGGTACTCAACGAACACCCCAAGGTCGCGGAAAGCGCGGTCATCGGCGTGCCGGATAAGCTGCGCGGCGAGGTAGTCGCGGCCTATGTTGTTCCGTCGGACGACACCCTGAGCGTGGCGGAGCTCAAGGACTATTGCGTGCACAGCCCGATGCTGTCCTCCTACAAGTGGCCCCGCATTTATCACATTGTTGATGAGCTGCCGCATACGGCAACCGGCAAGCTGATGCACTATAAGCTGCGTCAGCAGGTGCAGGAATCACAATAAAGACGGCCCGAGTGAATCGTCCCGGCTTGTCCAAACAGCATCCCCCAAGCTGGAACTTATTCCGTTTGATACAGAGCGGCGCATCGTCAGATGAGCCGCTCTTATTGTTGGCTGAAGTATTTTTTGACACAACAATACTCCCTCTACCATTGACAGCTTTGTTTTTTGCTGGCTTTTCTGAAGGGCGCATAGCACGTTATGGGCAGCAAGCCCTTTCGGTTGCTTAACAATAAGGGCCGGCATGGTAGCGCTGATTCGCAGACTTTGCATGCTCATGGCTTTTTTTGTTCTTTCGGTTCGCTTTTTTTGTCTTTCCGCACCGAGTTGGCAAACATCACCGAACGGTTTCCAAACCGCTGCCGCAATGCGTCCACGGTCTTATCCAGCTCACGCTGCTTTTGCCGCGTCTGCGCCTGCTGCGGGCCGTCAAATAGAGAAAGCTGTTCGCAGGCCTGATTTTCCGGCAGCAGGTTGGCGGCCGTAACCGACAGCAGCCGCACCGGCTTATCCATCGCCCAATGCGCGCGCAGCAGCGCAAGCGACGTTTCAAACAGCACGCGGGTGGAATTGGTTGGCTGCTCGAGTGTCACTTGCCGTGAGCGGTTGTGAAACGCCGGGTCCCGAATGCCGATCTGCACGGTCTGGCACACCATCCCGCGCGCCCGCAGGCGGCGGCCGACGTTATCGCACAGCGCGGTCAATCCCATGCGGCATGCCTCTTCCCCCAGCAGATTATGTGCAAAGGTCATGCCGTTGCCCACACTCTTGACCTCGCGCTCGGCATAAAACGAGCGCACCGGCTCGTCATCCTCGCCACGGGCATAGCGCAGCAGCATATCGCCCTGCTTGCCGAAAATGCTATGCAGAAACACCGGTTCACAGGCCGCTAAGTCGCCAATCGTGTGTACGCCCAGCCCGTCGAGCCGCGCGGCGGCGCGCCTGCCAACATACAGCAACGCATTGGCCGGCAGCGGCCAGACACGCTCCCGGAAGTTCTCACGCGAAAAGACGGTCGTCGCATCCGGTTTCTTGTAGTCGCTGCCCAGCTTGGCAAATGCGCGATTGAACGACACGCCCACCGAAATCGTCAGCCCAATCTCCTCGCGCATGCGGCGGCGCAGCTCGTCCGCGATTTGCTCACCCGTGCCGAACAGGTGCATCGAACCGGTCACGTCCAGAAAGGACTCGTCAATGCCGAATGGGTCGACCAAATCCGTGTATTGCAGGTACAGCTCATTGCAGCGGCGCGAATACTTGACGTATTCCTCACGGTGCGGCGCAACCAGCCGCAAATCGGGGCATTTTCGTTTTGCCTGCCAGATGGTTTCCGCCGTCTGCACCCCGAATGCCTTGGCCTTTTCATTTTTGGCAAGGATGATGCCGTGGCGGCTCTCCGGATCGCCGCAGACCGCACTCGGCCCATCGGCCAGCGTCGGGTCAAGCAAGGTCTCTACCGATGCGTAAAACGAATTACAGTCGCAATGCAAAATGGTGCGCTCCACACGGCTTCCCTCCAATCGAACATTTGTTTTCTTTTATTGTAGCAAAAAAATTGCGCCTTGACAACCTCTTTCCACCGGTCTATACTGGATTTGCAAGCAAGGGTGCCGTGATGAGCGGCTGAGAGGGCGAGAGCCTAACCTTTTGAACCTGTTGGTTAGCACCATCGTAGGGAAGCTGTCGCATCGCAAAAACTCAATGCCCCGGTTTTGCCGCATGGTGAAACCGGGGTATTTTTATTGCCTGAAAGAAGGGATTTTATGAAGATAAACGGCGAAATATACACCTGTCCCCCGGGTATGACCGTTCTGTCTCTCCTGGAGCAGCGCGGACACGACCCGCAACGCGTCGCGGTCGAGCGCAACGGACAAATTGTGCCGCGCGCACGGTTTTCACAAGAGGCGTTGCACGAGGACGATGTGATTGAAATTGTACAATTCGTCGGCGGAGGCTGAAACCATGTATCTGACGAAAGAAGAACTGCACGCCGCGCTCGTCGAGCGGCACGGCGCGGACATCCAGCAAAAGCTCGACCACGCTTCGGTCGGCATCGCGGGGCTGGGCGGCCTCGGCTCCAACATCGCCGTGCATCTGGCGCGGCTGGGTGTGGGACGGCTGGTGCTGGTCGATTTCGATACGGTGGCGGTAAGCAACCTCAACCGACAGCACTACACGATGAAGGACATCGGTATCCCCAAGACGCTGGCCTTGCTCGAGCAGCTCGAAGCTATCAACCCCTATCTGCAATATGAGCCACACACCGAACGCATTATCCCGGCCAATGCCGCGCGTCTGTTTGCCGACTGCGATGTAGTCTGCGAAGCATTCGACCGCGCCGACCAGAAAGCCATGCTGATTGAAACACTGCTCTCTGAACTGCCGGACATCCCCATTGTGTCGGGCAACGGCATGGCAGGCTACGGCTCGACTAACCGAATGCGCACCAAGCGCCGCTTCGGGCAGCTGTACGTCTGCGGAGACGGAACCAGCGACATTGCGGACGGCGTTGGCCTGATGGCGCCGCGCGTCGCCGTCTGCGCTGCGCAGCAGGCCACCATGGTGCTGCGGCTGCTGCTCGGACATACCGACCCATAAACGTAAGATATCCAGATATGATCAAAAGGAGAACAGAAAACAATGGAAGATAAGCTGATTTTGGGCGGGCATGAATTTACCTCCCGCTTCATTCTGGGCTCGGGTAAATATTCGCTCGATTTAATCAACGCCGCCGTACACCATGCAGGCGCGCAGATCATCACGCTCGCACTGCGCCGCGCCAATGAAGGCGGCACGGCGAACATCCTCGATTACATCCCCAAGGGCGTGACCTTGCTGCCCAATACCTCGGGCGCGCGCAACGCGGACGAGGCCGTGCGCATCGCGCGGCTCGCGCGCGAGGTCGGCTGCGGCGACTTTGTCAAAATCGAGATCATGCGCGACAGCAAATATCTGCTGCCGGACAACCAGGAAACCATCCGCGCAACCGAAATCCTCGCAAAAGAGGGCTTTGTCGTCATGCCGTACATGTATCCCGACCTGAATGTTGCGCGCGATTTGGTGAGCGCAGGCGCGGCCTGCGTGATGCCGCTCGGCGCGCCTATCGGCACCAACAAGGGACTTGCCACGCGCGAGTTTATTCAAATCCTGATTAACGAGATTGACCTGCCGATCATCGTGGACGCGGGCATCGGCCGCCCGTCACAGGCCTGCGAAGCGATGGAAATGGGCGCGGCGGCTGTGATGGCCAATACCGCAATCGCCACGGCGGGCGATATTCCGGCGATGGCCGAGGCATTCAAAAAAGCGATTGAGGCCGGCCGCACGGCGTATCTCGCAGGACTTGGCCGCGTGCGCGACAGCGCGGCGGCCTCCTCGCCGCTGACCGGCTTTTTGCACGACTAAGGCACCTCCTCCGGGGTGGCAGCCGCCCTTGCTGTTCTAACCAAGCAAACTGGGCGGCAAGCGCAAACCGGAACCCTGCTCTGCGCGCGCAGCGCGCCCTCAAGGGAAAGTGGATGATTCACAAGAAGGAGAAAACCGCAGGTTGTCCCTTCTTGTGCGCCCGCCGCGCGCAGCGGCATTGCCCGCACCGCCTTGTGGGGACACAAAACAAGAAAGGAGTATTGTCATGTATGAACCAAAGCCGGAGGTTATCTCCGCAAAATATATCACCGCCGAAACCGACCACATGGCCTACCAGCCCGGCATGGACAACATCGGCTCGGACATTCAGGACGAGGTTATCGCCCGCATGAACGCCTACGATGCAGATTGCTACACCGCGGCCGATGTACAGCGCGCTTTAAACCGCGATGTACTCCGGCCCGAGGACTTTGCAGCACTCCTCTCCCCTGCCGCCGCGCCCTTCCTCGAACAGATGGCGCAACGCGCGCAGATGGAGACACGCAAGCATTTCGGCAACTCGGTACAGATGTTCACCCCGCTATACATAGCCAACTATTGCGAAAATTACTGTATCTACTGCGGCTTCAACTGCCACAACAAAATCCGCCGCGCCAAGCTCGACATGGATGAAATCGAACGGGAGCTTCAGGCCATCGCCGCAACCGGTTTGCAGGAAATCCTGCTGCTGACCGGCGAAAGCCGCACAATGTCGCCCGTGGAATACATTGGTGAAGCGGTCAAGCTCGCGCGCCAGCACTTCCGCGTCATCGGCGTCGAAATTTACCCGGTCAATGTCGACGAATACGCTTACCTGCACGAGTGCGGTGTGGATTACGTCACCGTTTTTCAGGAAACCTACGATGCGGACAAATACCAGACGCTGCATCTGGGCGGGCACAAGCGCATTTTCCCCTACCGCCTGAACGCACAGGAGCGCGCTCTGATGGGCGGCATGCGCGGTGTAGGCTTTGCGGCGCTTCTGGGCCTGTCCGACTTCCGCAAGGACGCCTTTGCCACCGGTCTGCACGCTTATCTCCTCCAGCGCAAGTATCCGCACGCGGAAATCGCCTTCTCCTGCCCGCGTCTGCGTCCGATTATCAACAATGACACCATCAATCCCAAGGATGTACACGAGCCGCAGCTATTACAGGTCGTGTGCGCCTATCGCCTCTTCATGCCGTTCGCATCCATCACCATCTCGACACGCGAGCGCGCGGGTTTCCGCGACCACATCATCGGCCTTGCCGCGACCAAGATTTCGGCGGGCGTGGACGTCGGCATCGGCGGCCACTCAGGCAAGGACAAGGGCGACGAGCAATTTGAAATTTCGGATGACCGCTCGGTCGACGAGGTCTATCAGGCCATTGAGGCCCACGGCCTACAGCCTGTCATGGCGGACTACCTGTATGTATGACAATCCCCCGGCAAGTTTGGCGCTTCTCTCCCCGCCGCTTTGCCCCGCAGAATGAACAGGAGCCGGACGCATACGCGTCCGGCTCTTGCTATATGTTCCACAGCAGCGCAAAGGCCACGCGCAACAACGCACCCGCTGCCGCCAGCAACAAACACACCGCAAACGGTGCGCGACAGGCGCGCAGCGAATACCGTCCCATTGCCTCTCCGCTCTGCCACACCATTGAGCAGGCGGCGAGCAGCGCAGGCACGCCCAGCATCGCGGGCAGCGCCGCCATGCCAAGGGACAGCAGCGCCCCTTCCTCCTGCCCCAGCCCGACCGCCATCGTCAGCGCCAGCACAAAGCCGCGCGCGGCTACCACAGCGGACAGGAACAGCGGTGCCGGGCGCAGCAGCGCACACAGCGGCGCGAGCACAATCCACAGCAGCGCGCACAACATGCTTTTCAGTGCCTGTCCCGGCAGCTGCGCCAGAAATGCTGTCAGCTCTACCGCGCTGTCCCCTTCGCTGGCGCGCAGGCCGGTCAGTCCACCCGCTACCGCACCGCACAAAAACATCGCGCACAGAAACAGAAATGCGGGCGTGCGCACCAGATCATCAAAAAAACCGAGAATATGCTGCTTATTCATCCGTCTCCCCCTCGTGGAAGGTCATGATACAGCATATTCCCGGTTTTACCGTTTTAGAACTCAGCCCATTTCATTGATCCGCTCGCACATGGCGTTGACCAAATCACGGCACGGCTGATGCAGGAACAGACGCGCTTTCTGGCTGATTTCATATGTAGCATACAGTTTTCCGTTCTCGTCCCGATGCAGCACCGCGGCAATCAGCTCAGTGGCGGCTGCGATGCGATCGGCAATATAAGCCAAATCCACCTTTTCGCTATCGCATACACTCACAACCACACGCTTCTGCGAACTGCTGGAGATCATAGCCAACTGGGTCGGCATCTCGCGCTTGGACGCTGTCACCAAAACGATTTCACTTTTCATCACAGCGGAAAGGTCATCCTCACAGATGCGCGCATCATAGCCCTCAGCCGCCTGGCAAGCCACCTGATTTTTAGAGGACAGGAACAAGTTGCGCGCAGGGATTACCTCTTTTTCCAGAATGGCACGAACCAGATGGGGCAGATATTCCCCCTCACCCAGCACGGACACCAATACGTTCTGCGGCATATCATCATCTCCTTCACAGAGGGACATTGGAAATACAGTAGTCATTATACGGCAGTCTTACGGCTCTCCGCAACGACTTTTACGTTTTTTTGATATATTTTTGTCACAATAACGAATCTGCACAAATTTTCTCCGTCGCTTTCAGATAAATTGCACACTCCAATCGCTTGCGCTCCATCTCGCAACCGAGATCGTACGAATCATCCATATCGTGATTCATATTGTAGTTTGCCGCCGAGCAGCCGCCCGAACAGTAGAACTTCGCCCAGCACTTCTGGCACTTTGGGCGGGTGTAAATATTCATGCCCGCAAACTTGGCTGCAATGTCCATATCGAACGACTGGTCAAACACGCTGCCCTGCTTAAATTCATCCTTGCCGACAAACTGGTGGCAGGGATAGATGTCGCCGTCCGGCGTAACGGCCACATATTCGTAGCCCGCGCCGCAGCCGCGCAGACGCTTGACCACGCACGGCCCCTGATCCAAATCGACCATGAAGTGGAAGAACGAGAACGGCTTGCCGGCCTTTCTGCGCTCAAGCATAAGCTCGGTCAGGCGGTCATATTCCGCTTCGATTTTGGGCAGGTCCGCTTCGGTTAAATCATAGCCGCAGCCGGACTCCGCCGTCACCGGCTCGACCGACAGGCGGTCAAAGCCCGCGTCCGCAATGTGCACCACATCGTCGGCAAAGTCCAGATTATGCGAGGTGAACGTGCCGCGCGCATAGTAATCCTTCTGCGGGTCGCGCGCATCCACCAATGCCTTGAACTTGGGCACGATGGCGTCATAGCTGCCCGCGCCCGACACGGTCTTGCGGAACTCGTCGTTCACCCCGGGGCGGCCGTCAAGCGACAGCACGACGTTGTCCATATTTTCGTTGATATAAGCGCGCTTGTCCTCATCGAGCAGCAGGCCGTTGGTGGTGATGGTGAAGCGGAATTTTTTGCCGAACTTCTCCTCCAAACTGCGCGCATAGTCCACCGTCTGCACAACCGTATCCCACGCCATGAGCGGCTCGCCGCCGAAGAAGTCCACCTCGATATTACGCCGCTTGCCCGAGCGCGCGATGACAAAGTCTATCGCCTTTCTGGCAATTTCCGGCGGCATAATCTTGCGGCCCTGGCCGAAGTCACCCGTGGATGCAAAGCAGTATTTGCAGCGCAGGTTGCAGTCATGCGCGACATGCAGGCACAGCGCCTTGACCGGTGCGCCGACCGGAATGTACTTGCTCACGTCGATGTAATCATCCTGCGCGAACAGCTGGCCCGCCTTTTTCAGCTCCGCCAGTTCGTCGTACGCCTCGCGCACTTCGTCCGCCGGATACTGCGAAAGCTGGTCCACAATCTGCTGCGGACAGGTATCCGCCATATTTTCGTCAAGCAGGCCGGACACCGCATAGCTAATATCATCCAGCACATGTACCGCGCCTGAATTGACATCCAACACAAAATTCAAGCCGTTTTTTTGATAACGATGAATCATTTCTTTAATCTTCCTCCGATACGAAACAAACAAGGCGCGCCGCAACCGGCACGCCTTGCGATTGACTTCATAAAACCCGCGATTACTTCGCGTGCTCGCACTTCTGGTTCGCCACCGTGCAAGAAGTCTTGCATGCGGACTGGCAGGAAGTCTGGCACTCGCCGCAGCCGCCGTGTGCCGCCGTCTGCTTCAGAGTTGCAGAGGTCAGGGTAGAAACATGCTTCATGGAAATTTCCCTCCTACTTTTTCAAATGACGATATTTGTTCCGCTTACGCATATTGGCGCCGGCAAAACCGCCGATCGCCGAAGCCGCCAGCGCACAAAGCAAGCTGACCGCCATACGCACAACATCGATTGGCTGGGCGAGCGGCATGATGCTCACCAACAGCAGAATCAGAAAAACCAGAATCCCGGCGCCCATCGCCCACAGGAATTTCCCGCCCGGAGCGCGCTTTGCCGAAATCAGCGCCGCTATCGCACAGCCGACTGCCATAAAAATCAGCGCACACGGCGCGATTGCCTGTTCCGCCAACACACGACGATGCACGAAAATCGCACCAACCAGCATCAGCAGAAAGGTTGCCAGCAGGCCGACCATTGCCGCCGGCAGCAATACGCCGACAGGCGAAGGTCCTTCATTGGTTTTCCTCATAACTTACGCATCCTCCCGCCGAATGATTTTGCTTTATCCTATTCGGCAAGAAACCGGTTTATTACTTTGCGTTCTTATCCGCATCCTTGGGCGCCTCGACCGTTTCGGTCGCCGGAGCCTCCTTGCCGCGAATGGCCCAACGGTAAATCTTGAGCTTAGTACGATCGCTGGACGTTTCGATTACCAGCACATCATCCTTTATGCTGACAACACGGCCGATAAAACCACCGATTGTGGAAACCTCATCGCCCACATCAATCGAATTGCGCATATCGCGTTCGGCTTTATCGCGCTTACGCTGCGGACGGATTATCAGAAAGTAGAACAAAACGATCAATACGACAAACGGCGCGAATTGCCCGATGGCTGTCAGGTATTGCTGAGCACCTGGCATTGCTTACACCTCCCCGTGCATTTAGCCATGAATACTACCATATTATAATGGATTCCCATGCAAATTACAAGCCCTATTTTCTCCGTCATAGGACAGCCATCGACACGCATAA
Organism: Candidatus Agathobaculum pullicola; assembly: GCA_019115085.1. Lineage (GTDB taxonomy): Bacteria > Bacillota > Clostridia > Oscillospirales > Butyricicoccaceae > Agathobaculum > Agathobaculum pullicola. The sequence goes on from DXEF01000035.1 coordinate 17,052, forward strand.
CGTAACGGTATCTTGAAAAAAGCGAGGTGCGTTTGCATGCTGTTTCCCGCCCTGTTTGCGCTGGGCGGCGCATTCATTTTTCTGGTCCTGCGTGTGCAGGGCGCGGACGGGTCATTCCCCAAGCCGCTGCCGCCGGACAAAGAAGCCGAGCTGCTGCGAAAAATGCAGCAGGAGGGAGACGAAAAGGCCCGCGAGCAGTTGATTGAGCACAATCTGCGGCTTGTGGCGCATATTGTCAAGAAATACTATGCCTCCAGCGCCGAGCAGGATGACCTGATTTCCATTGGCACCATCGGGCTGATCAAAGCAGTCAGCACCTTCCGTCCGGATAAGAGCATCCGTCTGGCAACCTATGCTTCCAAATGTATCCAAAATGAGCTTCTGATGCACTTTCGGCAAAAACGCAAAAAAGCGGGAGAGCTATCCCTTTCCGACACGCTCGAAACCGACGGCGACGGCAATGCACTGGCTTTGCAGGATATCATCTGCTGCGAGGACGACGGCCTTGCCGCCGTGGAAGAGCACGACCGCTATCTTGCCATGAATCGCGCACTATCCGCCGCGCTTTCCCCGAGAGAGCGGGAAATCATACGGCTGCGGTACGGTCTCGGCATGGCCGCACCGCTGCCCCAGCGCGAGATTGCCAAACGCTTCGGCATCTCGCGATCGTATGTATCAGAGCGCGGCTAATGTAAACGAAGACCGGAAGGCAGAAAAGCCGCCATTGCTTCCGCTTCTGCTTTGCATGGGAAGGTGGCACATTTTTCGTATTTTATGCTTTATTCTATCAAACGCTTGTTTTGCAATCGAAATCCGCGCAATGGTTTGTTCCGCAAACGCTGTTTATTTACTCAAAACAGGTATTGATTTTTTGGTGAAGACAGTGTATACTAACTCAGGTAGTATGAAACTATCCTTGCTAATGCAAAAGCATTAGGTTTTCACAATGTGTCAACAACCAATATCGCATGAATCGTATGCTTAGAAAGCACACACTTCCTCTGAAGGGGATTTGTGTGCTTTATTTTTTTAAGTAAGAGGTGATGATTTGAACTTAAAGGAATTTTTCAAACTGTATCCAAAAGTTGCGCTTGCTTTCTCCGGCGGTGTGGATTCCGCATATCTGCTGTATGCCGCAAAGCAATACGCGGAGGAAGTAAAGGCTTACTACGTGAAAGCGGAGTTTCAGCCTCAATTTGAACTGGACGATGCAGTGCGGTTAGCCAGTGAACTGGGCGCAGATATGAAGCGTCTTGACTTGCACGTTCTTTCCGCACCGTATGTAAAGGAAAATCCATCTAACCGATGCTACTACTGCAAAAAAGCGATATTCGGGGCTATCATGGAGGCTGCAAAATCAGACGGATTTACCGTTCTGCTTGACGGAACCAACGCCTCCGATGACGCCGCTGACCGTCCGGGCATGCGGGCGTTGGCAGAATTGTCTGTTCTTTCCCCGCTGCGTACATGTGGCTTGACGAAATCACAGGTACGACAGCTTTCAAAGGAAGCAGGGCTGTTCACTTGGGATAAGCCTGCATATGCCTGTCTTGCCACAAGAATACCGCACGGCGAGGAAATCACACCGGAAAATTTGTTGGCAACCGAAACTGCTGAAAATTATATGTTTTCCCTTGGTTTTTCGGATTTTCGTGTCCGTTCCCAAAATGGTCACGCAAGAATCCAACTGCCCGAGTCACAGCTTACACTGCTGTTGGAGCATCGCCGCGCAATCCTGACAAAGCTGAAGGAATATTACAAAACCGTATCGCTGGATCTGGAGGTGCGAGGATGAATACTGATATCAGGAAGCTGCTTGAAGGTGTCAGCACAGGCAGTGTTTCTGTCGATGATGCCCTGCTAAAACTGAAAACAAAACCGTTTGAGGACATCGGTTATGCAAAAGTGGATATGCACCGTAAGCTGCGTCAAGGTGTGGCAGAGGTGATCTATGGTGCAGGAAAGACCGCCGAACAGATCGTTGGCATTGCAGAGACGATGCTGCGTAACGGACAGAATACCATTCTCATCACCCGGCTGGCTGAGGATGCTGCTGAGGCGGTAAAAAAGGTGCATCCGCTCACCTATTATAAGGATGCTCGATGCGGCATTATCGGGCAGATGCCTGTCCCTGACGGTATTGGAAAAATCGTAGTGGTAACAGGCGGAACCAGTGATATCCCGGTTGCAGAAGAAGCGGCGTTGACCGCTTCGGTTCTCGGCAATCAGGTTGTACGCCTGTATGATATTGGGGTTGCCGGCCTTCATCGGACGCTTGCGCATCTCGATGATATTATGAGCGCAAGCGTTATCATTGCCATCGCCGGTATGGAGGGGGCGCTTGCCAGCGTGATAGGCGGTCTTGCCGACTGCCCTGTTATCGCCGTGCCGACCAGTGTTGGCTACGGTGCATCCTTTCATGGATTATCTGCGCTCTTATCCATGCTCAATTCCTGCGCCAGCGGCGTGTCGGTAGTGAATATTGATAATGGTTTCGGAGCCGGATATCTTGCCAATATGATCAATCACATGAATGTGAGGAAAGAGAGTGAATGATGCGAACGCTATATCTTGATTGCGGTATGGGTGCGGCAGGAGATATGCTGGCGGCTGCACTGCTTGAACTGCTGCCCAATCCCGATGAATTGATAAAGGAACTCAATCAGCTGGGGATTCCGGGCGTTGTTTTCAAAACGGAACCTTCTGTAAAATGCGGGATCACCGGAACGCATATGACTGTGATGATACATGGCAAGGAGGAAGAAAGTCATGACTATCATCACGAGCATGCGCATGACCATGCGCACGAACACAGCCACGCGCATGAACACAGCCACGAGCATGAACATAGCCACGAGCATGAACACAGCCACGAGCACGAACATGGCCATCACCATGCGCATCATCACAGCCATCACCATCGCGGGCTGCATGATATTGAGCACATCGTGCGTGGACATCTTTCCCTAACGCAGAAAGTGCAGGATGATGTCATGCAGGTATATACGCTGATTGCGGAAGCCGAGAGTCATGCGCACGGTATTCCGGTATCAGAGATCCATTTTCACGAAGTCGGGACAATGGATGCGATTGCGGACATCACTGCGGTATGTATGCTGATGGATCGCCTGTCACCGGATGAAGTAGTCGTATCCCCTATTCATGTAGGCAGCGGTCAGGTCAAGTGCGCGCACGGCATCCTCCCTGTTCCCGCACCGGCAACAGCATTTATTCTCAAAGATACACCGATTTATGGCGGAAATATTCGCGGAGAGCTGTGTACGCCAACCGGAGCAGCTTTGCTCAAACACTTTGCAACACGTTTCGGGAGCATGCCGATGATGAAAACACAGACCATCGGCTATGGTATGGGCAAAAAAGATTTTGAAGCCGCAAACTGCGTTCGTGCGATGCTCGGTGAGCGCGAGGGGGCCGGAGACGAAATCTGCGAACTGAGCTGCAACGTGGATGACATGACCGGAGAAGCGATTGGCTTTGCCATGGACAGGCTGTTTGAAGCCGGTGCGTTGGATGTGTGCACAATACCTATTGGCATGAAAAAATCTCGCCCCGGCACCCTCATTCATGTCATGTGCCGTGTGAACGATAAGGAAACGATCATTCAGGCTATTTTCAAGCACACCACAACAATCGGCATCCGCGAGAATATGCTCCGCAGGTATGTCCTTGACCGGCGAATCGAAACCGTTGATACCGCGTATGGAGCTGTTCGCTGCAAGGTATCTGCCGGTTATAGCATTGAACGCAGAAAATATGAATATGAGGATATTTTCCGTATTGCGAAAGAGAACAACCTCTCTGTGGAAGAGGTTCTGGAAAAGATAGGAAAAATATAAAAACAGATTCGTCAGGGCAGCGTACGGTAGGAACAGTATCCAGACTACTCTGCTGCCTCTGGCATGATTCCGATTCAAATGCGCATAAAGGAAAGGAAACCATTACGGATGAACATAAAACGACTTTTTGCTTTGCTCCTTGCTGTGGTTATGGTGAGCGGTATGGCCGCATGCGGAAATGAAACAGCAAATAACGGCCCCAAAAACAGCGTTGTGATTGCGATTGGTTCCGAGCCGGAAACGCTCGATCCTACCCAGGGCTGGGGGCATGGCAACTCGCCGATTGTCCAGAGCACCCTTGTAAAATACACCGCCGATCTGACCTTTGAGAACGATCTGGCAACGCAATATGCACTGTCCCCGGATGGACTGACATGGACATTCTCCATTCGGGACGACGCCTTCTTTACTGATGGTGAGAAGGTGACCGCATCCGATGTTGCATTCACCTTGGAAACCGCAAAAGCTGCACAGGGGTCTGTTGATCTTACTTATATGGAAAGCGCCGTTGCGCAGGATGATACCACTGTTGTCATTACCCTCTCCAAACCTACTTCCATCTTCCTCAATACCCTTGCCTCCATCGGTATCGTTCCCGAGCACGCATACGGCGAGGATTACGGCACCAACCCGATCGGTTCCGGCCCATACAAGTTTGTGGAATGGAGACCACAGGAACAGATCATTTTTACCGCAAACGAAAATTACTACGGCGATGCCCCTGCCATCAAGGATGTAACGGTTGTCTTTATGTCGGAGGATGCGGCTCTTGCTGCCGTTCAGGCCGGAGAGGTAGATGTTGCGTATTCTACCGCCACACTCGGCACAACAGAAGTCGAGGGCTATCATGTAGAAGCCATTCCCTCCGCAGACAACCGCGGCTTTACCCTTCCGGTTCTTCCGAATGAAGGCAATACCACGGAAAGCGGCGCACCGATTGGCAATGATGTAACTTGCAACATCGAAATTCGTCAGGCAATCGCCTATGCCATTGACCGCCAGCAGGTGGTTGACGCTGTGCTGAATGGTTTTGGCAGGCCCGCTTATTCTGAAAATGACGGTATGCCTTGGAACAACCCCGAAGTCGCGATTGAAACCGATGTGGATTATGCAAAAAAGCTCCTTGCCGATGCGGGATGGGCCGATACCGATGGCGACGGCATTGTTGAAAAGAATGGTTTGAAGGCTGAGTTTGACTGTGTTTATCCTACCGGGGACTCTGTGCGTCAGGCGGTTGGTATGGCTGCCGCTGAACAGCTGCTGGCCATTGGCATCAAAGTCAATATCGAAGGCATGAGCTGGGATGAAATCATGAATGTCATGTTCTCTCACGCCGTATTGATGGGATGGGGGTCCGCAATTCCGAACGAAACCTACTATCTGTATCGTTCGGAAGGCGCTCTTTTAGATGACTTTTACAATCCGGAAGGCTATATGAGCGATGTGACGGACGGCTATCTGAATGCCGCTATGGAGGCGCTTACCGTAGAAGAAGCAAATGAAAATTGGCAGAAAGTACAGTGGGATGGCACAACCGGAACGTCCATGCGGGGAGAATGTCCTTGGGTATGGATTGTCAATCTGGATCATGTGACCTATGTCCGTGATGGCCTTTCCATTGGAGAGCAGCCAATCCACGGTCATGGTCATGGCCTGCCGCTGATTCAGAATCTCCACGAGTGGACTTGGATGGAATAACTCTACTACGATGAGAGTCAGCCTGCCGCATCACAGGGGTGCGGTAGGCTGTTCTTAAAATGACTCTGTCGTTTTTTACAAGAAAACGGCCTACCGTTTGTTTGTAAAAAGCGATGGGATCGAGGTGTGTTTATGCAAGAAACCTTAAGGCGGCTTGCCCGCATTTTCGTTACATACAGTATAAAAATTATTTCTCTGTTACTGGCGGTCAGCATTATCTCGTTTGCATTGGTCTGCGCGTCTCCAGTCGACCCGGTACAGCAATATATCATGGGGCTGGGAACCGCAGTTTCCCCGGAGCAGCGTGCGGAAATCGAGGATTATTGGGGCGTGAACGAGCCGCCGGTGGAACGGTATTTCACTTGGCTTTCCGAGCTTCTACAGGGAAACATGGGCGAATCCTCTATATATCGCAGACCCGTTGCGGATGTCATCAGAGAACGGTTTTTCAATTCACTGGCATTGATGCTGTGTGCATGGACACTGGCAGGTGTGATTGGATTTGTTCTGGGATGTATCATGGGGATGTATCAGGATAAATGGCAGGATAACATACTGAAAAAAATATGTTATATCCTAAGCTCCGTTCCCACCTTCTGGCTTGGCCTCGTGTTTCTGCTGATATTTTCGGTCTGGCTGAAATGGTTTCCTATCGGGTTTTCCAGCCCCATCGGCATTACCAGCGACAATGTGACGATTTGGCAGAAAATATATCATCTGATATTGCCTGCCTTTACGCTCAGTCTGTTATCATTTGCGAATATAGCACTGCATACCCGGCAAAAGCTGGTGGATGTATTGAACAGCGAATATGTTTTATTTGCCCGAGCCAGAGGGGAAGGAAAATGGACCATTCTGCGCCGTCATGGACTGCGAAATATTCTAATCCCTGCATTGACGCTGCAATTTGCGTCTTTTGCCGAGTTGTTCGGCGGCTCTGTATTGGCGGAAAATGTATTCAGCTATCCCGGACTTGGCAGCACGGTATCTGCCGCGGGACTGAGCTGTGATGTACCGCTGCTTCTCGGCATCACCTTGTTTTCCGCGTTGTTCGTATGCGTCGGTAATATGATCGCAAATCTGCTTTACGGAATCATCGATCCGCAGATACGGGAGGTGGGTGCATGAAACGGTTAAACCGTTACACAAAGGTTATCCTCCTTACTGTTGTTATGGTAATCGTTTGGATTGCCGTGTATGCCTGTGGTGTCCTGATTCCTGACGACGCCGTTGCCGGAAACTTTCTCAATGCCAGACAGCCGCCATCATGGCAATATCCTTTTGGCACAGATGCGTTGGGACGCAATCTGCTCATGCGCACACTCAAAGGGCTGTCCGTCAGTATGACGGTGGGGTTTGCGGCATCGCTGATCAGTGCAGTCGTGGCTGTCTTTGTGGGTATTGCAGCCGCCACGGGTTCCAAGCGGGTAGATGCTTGCATGAACTGGTTGATTGATCTTGTCATGGGCGTTCCGCATACCATTCTGATTATTCTCATTTCCTTTGCCTTGGGACGGGGATTGCGGGGCTTGCTCATCGGTATTGCCGCTACCCATTGGTGCAGCCTCGCCCGCTTGATAAGAGGAGAGGTCTTGCAGCTGCGCTCCCAGCAGTATGTGGCGGTTTCCCGTAAACTTGGAAAGTCCAGCGGATGGATATTGGTCAATCACCTGCTGCCCCATTTGCTTCCTCAGTTTTTCGTTGGTTTAATCCTGATGTTCCCCCATGCAATTTTGCATGAAGCATCGGTCTCGTTTTTGGGCTTTGGACTACCGCCGGAACAGCCGGCAATCGGAATCATTCTTTCGGAAAGTATGCGGTATATTTCAACGGGGATGTGGTGGTCCGCGGTTTTACCCGGACTTGCTCTTGTGCTTATCGTCCTGCTGGTGGACAAGTTGGGAGATAACCTGCGCATGCTCCTTGACCCGTACAGCGCACAGGAATAAGGAGGCAGCTATGGAACAGAAAAAAGAAACTCTGCTCGAAATACATGATTTATCTGTTTCTTTCCGCATGTATGATCGCGGCTTAAAGCAAAAGGATTTGCGGGTTATTTCGGATTTGCACCTGACTGTATATCCCGGAGAAATCGTTGCCATTGCGGGCTCTTCCGGTTCGGGAAAAAGTTTGCTGGCTTCTGCGATTCTCGGTATTCTGCCCGGCAACGCAACGGTACAGGGCCATCTGCACTATAAAGGACAGGAATTGTCTGAAAAAAGGCAGCAACAGCTTCGGGGAACCGAAATCGCTCTTGTGCCACAGTCGGTTGCTTATTTCGATCCCCTCCTGAAAGTAGGCGAGCAGGCAGACGGGCACCGAAATCCCCGACCAACAGAAAAGCGAAAAAGAATTTTTAAGCGTTTGGGATTACCGGATAAAACCGAGCGGCTCTATCCCTTTCAGCTTTCGGGCGGTATGGCAAGACGTGTACTCGTTTCCACCGCTTTGATTACAGACGCGCAGCTGCTCATTGCGGACGAACCAACGCCGGGTATGAGTCTTGAACAGGCGCTGGAAGCGCTGAAAATGTTCCGCGAAATGGCAAATGAAGGCAAGGCAATCATTCTCATCACACATGACATAGACCTTGCATTTGAGTTTGCCGACAGGGTTGCTGTATTTTATGCAGGAACTACCGTTGAGACCGCTCCCGCATCGGATTTCAAAACAGGTCCTGATGCGCTGCGGCACCCCTATTCCAAGGCTCTATGGCGCGCATTGCCGCAAAACGGCTTTCAGCCCATTGACGGATTCCAGCCATACGCCGGAGACTTGCCAACAGGCTGTCTTTTCGCACCTCGCTGTCCCTACAGAACAGAGGACTGTATGAAAAAGGTTCCCCCGGTGCGTGAAATCCGAGGTGGTGAAGTGAGGTGTTATCATGGGACTTGAAGCCAAGAATATCTATTTTCGATATGACAAAAGGCAGCCTTGGATTCTGCAGGACCGGAGTTTAACCGTTGATAAAGGGGAACGTCTGGCGATCTTTGCCCCAAGCGGTTATGGCAAGACCACCCTTGCCATGCTGCTGTCAGGTTACCTGAAGCCGGATCAGGGACAAATTTTGCTGGATGGCAAACCACTGCCATCAAAAGGGATCTGCCCCGTGCAGCTGATTTATCAGCATCCGGAAAAGGCGATCAACCCCCGTTGGCGATTAAAAAGCGTATTGGAAGAAAGCGGTGCGCTGCGGAGAGATATGCTGGGTGCTTTCGGGATTGAACCGGCATGGCTTGACCGATTTCCACGCGAATTATCCGGCGGTGAACTGCAAAGATTCTGCGTAGCAAGAGCTTTATTGAGCGGTGCGGATTTTTTGATTTGCGATGAAATCAGTACCATGCTGGATGTGATTACACAAGCCCAGATTTGGAATGTTGTTTTGCAGGAAGCCGAAAAACGCAATATGGGAATCATTGCGGTCACACATAATAAGCATCTTGCACAGAGAATTGCAACAAGAACCATAGACCTGTCTGCATAGACAGACTAACGCCGCAGGCACCTTGCCTGCGGCGTTTTGTTCAAAATAGAGCGGCGGCTTATGCTACAGGAAACACCGAATCAGGTTGTATATACTGATACCGGTAATCACCAAGAGCAGCCAGAAGAAAAGTCTGTCTACCGCCTTATTGTCCATACGGCGGCTGAGGCTGCGGCCTATTGTACCGCCAGCCACACCGCCCACTACCATGGCAATGAGGACGAACCACTCAAATTCAGGCACTGTGTGCCCGATAAGGGTGTTAAGGAAACTGGCTCCCTGAGAGAACAGAATCACATACAGAGAATTGAGGGCTGCTGTCTTGGAGTCCATGGAGAAGAAGTAGTAGAGCACGGCCAGATTGATCGGGCCCCCGCCGATCCCCAGAAAGGAGGACAACACCCCCAGAGCCAGACCGATCACTGCGCAGGCCACTCCGTTGCGCACATCCAGTGTGCGGATACGCGGCCGATTCAGGGTATAGGCCAGCACGCCGAGCGTGAGCACGATCATCAGGATCTGCTGAGCCACCGAGACAGCGGAGCCGCCGGCATCCTTCACCATGTCAAACATCTGCTTGCCCGCGATGCCGCCAATGGCAGCGCCGATGGCCAGCAGGGTACCCCGCCGCGGCTCCACCTTCACCTCACCGCCAATGCTGCGGAGCATGGAGGCAATGGTCATAGCCAGCACGGTGCAGCCGGACAGAAAGCTGATGGTGTCCACGGGTAGGCCGGACACGGCGTCCATCACCGGTTTGATGATGACACCGCCACCCACGCCGCTGATGCCGCCGATGGTGGTGGCCAGAATGGCGACCAGAAAATAAAACAAAGTTTGCATTCCGGATTACCGCAGGGAAATAAACCGGCTGTCATAGTCCCCCAGCAGGGGCTCGCAGTAGGCTTTGAAATCCGGCTTGATGCTCGCGCCGTCCTCGCCGATCCACTCCAGCGGGAACTTCTTCTCGGCATTGGCCACCTTTTCCAGCGGGATGAGGCAGGTCTTGGAGGCATAGGGATTCCGAGTGGTTTCAAATCCCACCATAAAGCCGGTCTGTCCCTCCACAGCGGAGCGGACCGCACAAGCGCCGGCCTCTTCGGCCTCCTTCTGGTCGATAGCAGACATCAGGGCCACGCTGACACGGCCCAGCAGGCCGGGTTTCTCCGAGCGGGACTTGAGGCCGGTTTCCTGCATAATCATGTCACTGAGGGCCTGAGCGGCACCGCCGGGCACCTTGTGGCCAAAACCGTCTACTACGCCCGAATCGGCCACAGGAGAACCGTCAGCATAGTGAATGCCCTCGGAGATGGTCACCAGCAGGCCCTTCCCCTTGGCAAACTTCTCCTTCACCGCGGCGAGGAATTTTTCCTTGTCAAAGGCCACCTCAGGCAGGTACACCAGATGCTCACAGGGCATCAGATCGGCATACAGGGCGGAAGCGGCGGTAATCCAGCCGGCGTTACGCCCCATCATCTCCATCACCACCACGTGGATGGGCAGAGCGGAAGCGTCCTGCGCCAACTCCAGCGCAGAGACAGCCGCATATTTGGCGGCGCTGCCGAAACCGGGGCAGTGGTCTGTGACGTCCAGATCGTTGTCGATGGTTTTGGGGATACCAATGACCCGCAGCTCATACCCAGTTTGGACGGAGAGCTGATAAATCTTATTGCAGGTATCCATGGAGTCATTGCCGCCATTGTAGAAGAAATAGCGGATGTTGAACTTTTTGAAGCACTCCAGCACGGCAGGATAGTCGGCATCGGTGAGCTTACGGCGGCACGAGCCCAGAGCGGAAGCGGGCGTCTTGGCCAGCAGGGCCAGTTCCTCGTCGGAAAACCGGCCCAAATCGATCAGATCCCCGGCCAGAATACCCTCGGCCCCAAAGCGAGCCCCGTAAATGGTCTCGATCTCACCATGGGTCTTGGCCTCCCGCACCGCTCCCAGCAGGGAGCTGTTGATGACCGGAGTGGGGCCGCCACCGTGAGCGATGAGCATATTTCCTTTCAGCATATCGGGCCCCTCCTTACACGTTTGTCAGATCGTCGTCCTTCATGCACAGATGGACGGCACCCAGTTTGAAGGTCTGAGGCAGGGCCAGAATGTTGGGGTTGGGGCCTACATACTTCTTCATGGCATCGGCCAACGCCTCCTCGAAGGTAGCGCGGGTCTTGAGCCCCATGCCCCGGGCAATACCCGGCTCCTGCGCGCCCACGATGTAAATGGCAGAAGTGTTCATCTCGGCGATGTGACCACAGCTCATCATAGAGAAACCATGGAAGGGATGGAAGGCATTGCAGAAGCGGTACTTGCGGATATACTCCTGATTGGTGGCAAAATATTCGCCGTACCGGTTCATATCGGGCAGGATATTCATATAGTCGTGCTGGAACATCTCGTACAGCTCCCGCAGGTAGGGCCACCGCTCGTCGTGGAAGTAGCCGTTACAGATGGAGGAGCAGATAATCACGCAGTTGTCCTTCATCACTCGCTTGTGGCGAATCACCTGCGCGGACAGAGCCTGCATCATCTGAATCGGGTTGGTGCCCATGCCGTTGCCATAATGGAAGTTCTGGGGCATGCCGAATACCATCACGTCATATTTCTTATCCGCGAACGGCACATAGGTGCGCTTGTTGGCAATCTTCCAGGACTCAGGCTGCATCACCTTGGCATAGCCGGAGTAAATGGCGATCTGTCGAGAGTAGGTATCCAGCACGGCGTCACAGCAGAAGAAGGGATGGCCCATCTTCTCCTCCATGTGCATGCCGATCTCGTCAAACTTTGTGCGCATCAGGGAGTGGCCGGACACGGGAGTGAAGTCATCCCGGTGCATGACCTTAGGCACATGGTGGCTGGCAATGCTCCGCCAGTGGGTGATGCCGGTGGCGCAGTGCTTGTAGCCGCCGGAATAGCCGCCATAGGGGTTGCCTTGGGTGTGGCCGATGAGGATGGGAATGTCGCAGTCAAAGACATACTTGTTCATCAGCACCGGGTCGCTCCGGTCGGTGACGCCCAGATCCACCATGTGCTCGTAGTCCTCGGAGTCATGGCTGGTGATCTGGTTGGTGTAATAGAACTCGTTGAACAGCTCCTCCCCCAGAATCTGCTTCATCTCGGACACAGTGGCACGGGGATGCAGGCCGTTGGAGAACATGAACAGAATATCCTTCTTCTCCACACCGGCAGCGTACAGCTCATCCAAGCATACCTTGATGGACACTTTCCGATGGCTGGTCGGCTGACAGCCGCCCTTGACGATATCCGGGATGACAAAAACCACGGTCTTGCCGGGGCCGGCCAGCTCCTTTAGGGGAGGCATGCCCATGGGGTTCCGGATGGACTCGAGCGTAGCGTTGTACAAGCTGTCCCAGTCCTGTGGCAGACAGGCAGGGTCGGGTACGGTGGTACCGGGGATAAACACATCGGTGCTGTCGGGCAGCTCAGCGCTCATCAGGCCGTGGCCATATTCAAAATCAAGCTTCATGGGTGTTCTCCTTATTTTCCAAGATAGGTCTTAATGATCTCCAGGTACTCATCGGGGTAGAAGCCGATCTCCCCCTGGAAGCGGGTCAGGGCAATAAGCCCTCCGTCGATCTCATCAATAGAGGCCAGCATTTCGGCGTTGTCCACCTTCAGACCGCCGCCATACACCACGTCCAGACCACCTGTCTGCTCCTTGACAAACTTGGCAATCTTGGTGATATAGGGCTTGTCAGCGGGCGTTTTGCCGGGGCCAATGGACCAGATCGGCTCATAGGCGATGACCACTTTGGAGGTGTCCACGCCATCCAAGCCGATGCGCAGCTGATCGCCCAGCACCTGCTGCCACTGCTCCTGCTCCTCGCTCTTCTCGCCGATGCAATAGAGGACGCTCAGGCCCTGCTCAATGGCCAGCTTGATCTCCTGATTGAGCAAGCGATTGACGGCCGCGGTGTCGGTGACGCCGGCCTCAGCCAGCACGCCCATCTTGTCGTTGCGCTCCTCACAATGTCCGATGATGGTGGAAGTGCATCCCATGGCCTTGACGATGGAGGCGGGACGGTTGGTGGTGAAGGCGCCGAAGTTGCCGCCCACGGCGGTGTTCATGCGGTAGACGCTCTGGGAGCCCACCTGCACGGGGCTGTTCTCACACTGGGCAGCCACAGCGCCCAGGATGTGGGCCTCGGGGAAGTACTGGACGAACTCCACCTGGTTGGGATCGTAGTGCTTCAGGCCCTCCTGGGTGTGCTCCACGATATACTTGCCCCAATCAGCCACAGGGGCGATGCGGTTGACGCCGCCGAACTCCACGGGCACGTCGAACCGCTTCAGATTCAGATACAGATGCTTCATTCCGGCCACTCCTTACTTCTTGTAGAAGGCGATCATGTCCTCCAGGGACTTCTGCTCCACCAGAGGAGCCTTGCCGTAGGAGCCGAAGTTGACGATCAGGGAGCCCACGGCCTCCTTCACGCCGGCCTCCACCCGGC
>DXEF01000036.1 GCA_019115085.1 Candidatus Agathobaculum pullicola
CTAAGCATAACAGTTAAAGTCAAGCGATTTGCAGAAAAATATTAAATAAATTTGTTTAGAATTGCCTTGACTATCCTAAGCATTTCTGCTATGCTAAATTTATCAAGAATCCAGATGGGAGTTGGCCATTATGGCGATTGGAGAGCGCATTCACTTTTTCCGTACCCTGCGAGGTATGACGCAGAAATATCTTGGTATGGCGCTGGGCTTCCCGGAGAAGTCCGCTGATGTGCGCCTTGCTCAATACGAGAACGGATCGCGGACGCCCAAGGCAGACCTAACTGACGCCCTGGCGCAGGTATTGGATGTCTCACCCCATGCTCTTTCTGTCCCGGACATAGACTCCTATGTGGGACTCATGCACACGCTGTTTACGCTGGAGGACCGCTATGGTCTGAAAATCTGCGAGTGCGATGGAGAAATTCATCTTCGGGTGGATGTGTTTCAGGGGAAAGACGCTGCAAGGCTCCATGAGATGCTTTGTGCATGGGGAGAGCAGGCAGCAAAACTGAAGTCGGGGGAGATCAGCAAAGAGGACTACGACCGCTGGCGTTATCGTTACCCGGAGTTTGACACCACAGGCCACTGGCACAAGGTTGTCCCTTCCCAAGGGCTCAGCGATCTGCTGGCGGAAGCAGAAAAAGCAAATGGAAAATGAAGGGAGTAGAGCTTTATGAACCGCAATGATAAAAAAGCCAAAAGAGATTATATTAGTACCCATATCGACACAAGCAAAGCGCGTTTAAAAGACGATGAAGTTGATTTTCTCTGCGAGTTCATAGATGAGTATGATGAGAAGTACAAGGGACAAAGTCGTACTCATAGGAGCAGCTATGATGGGTGGAGTTCAGATGGCAAGTACACCCGCAAAGAGGAAACTACATATACATTTAGCGATGATATTGGAATTCATGAGGAATATAGTTACCATGATGACGATGGTCAATCTGGATGCCAGAGCAGAGATATTACAGATGCGCGCGGCATTTTAAATTGGTTCAAAAAGCACAAGGACTAAAAAAAGAGCTACCTGACTTTCGCAAATCAGGTAGCTCTTTATCTTTGGAATAATGAAAACTGTTGCCAAATCGTTGCCACAACTTCGCTAAAACACGACTTTTACGGCTCTACAGCCGGGAAAGTGCCTCTGCGAAATTATTCCCACTCGATGGTTGCGGGGGGTTTGGAGGTGATGTCATAAACAATACGGTTAATATGGCTCACCTCGTTGACGATGCGCACCGAAATTCGATCCAGAACATCGTAAGGAATACGCGCCCAATCCGCCGTCATAAAGTCACTTGTTGTAACGGAACGCAGTGCCAGCGTGTAGTCATAGGTGCGTCCATCCCCCATGACACCAACCGAACGCATATTGGTCAGTACCGCAAAATACTGGTTCATCGTGTGTTCCAAACCAGCCTTCGCAATCTCATCGCGGAAAATAAAATCTGCTTCGCGCAGGATATCCAGTTTCTCTTTCGTAATATCACCGATCACGCGAATAGCCAGACCCGGTCCCGGGAAGGGCTGGCGCATGACCAGATATTCCGGCAAGTCAAGTTCGCGGCCAAGCTGACGCACCTCGTCCTTAAATAGCAAGCGAAGCGGCTCAATAATTTCCTTAAAATCCACAAAATCCGGTAATCCGCCCACATTATGATGGCTTTTGATCACCGCAGCATCACCTGCACCGGACTCAATCACATCCGGATAGATTGTGCCTTGTACCAGATAATCGACTTTGCCGATTTTCTTTCCCTCTTCTTCAAAGACGCGAATAAATTCCTCGCCAATAATCTTGCGCTTGGTCTCCGGATCAGACACACCTGCCAACTTGCCAAGGAAACGAGCCTCTGCGTCAACACGAATAAAATTAATATCCCACTTTGCAAATGCAGCCTCAACCTCGTCGCCCTCATCCTTGCGCATCAGACCGTGATCGACAAACACACAAGTCAGCTGGTTGCCAACAGCCTCTGCCAGCAGCGCCGCAGCTACGGAAGAGTCTACGCCGCCAGACAGCGCGAGCAGCACCTTGCCATCTCCAACCTGTTCACGAATATTCCGAATCGAGTTATTCTTGTAGTCCTCCATGGTCCAGTCGCCCTTGGCGCCGCAAACCTCATAAAGGAAATTCTTCAGCATTAATGAGCCGTTTTCCGTATGATTTACTTCCGGATGATACTGTACACCATAAAAGCCGCGCGCCTCATCTGCAATTGCCGCAGTCGGGCACATTTCCGTATGCGCTACCAAAGAGAAGCCTTCCGGCACCTTTGCCATGTAGTCGCCATGGCTCATCCAGGAAATCCCCTGCTCCGGCAGCCCCTTGAATAGCTTGCAGGAAGTATTATAAAACGTCTCTGTTTTACCATATTCACGTGCAGTGTCCTCCTGCGCCGCGGTCACTTCACCGCCGAGCGTATGCGCCATCAGCTGACAGCCGTAGCAAATACCGAGCACAGGGATACCCAATTCAAACAATGCCGGGTCACATTTCGGGGATTTTTCATCATACACGCTGTTCGGTCCACCAGTAAAAATAATGCCGATAGGATTCATGGCGCGAATTTCATCAATCGAGGTTTTGTACGACTTCACCTCGCAATACACATGATGTTCACGCACACGGCGTGCAATCAGCTGATTGTACTGGCCGCCAAAATCGAGCACCAGAACAAACTGATGATTCTCCATCGTTGAACTCCTTTCTATTCCTTGCATTCCTGTTTAAAATTATGCCACAATCCTGCAATTTCGGCAAGTATTTTCGTATGATTTTCCTCCTTTCATCAAGTCTCCCGAAACCTCGCCCAAAGTTTTGGAAATTTTATGTATATAGTGCTTCTATTCAGTGCATACTGCCATCAGAAACTCCGTTTGGAAAGGGTGAACAAAGTTGAGGGCAGATAAAAAACTATGGACCGCTGTAATCCTGCTTCCCATCACCATTTTGATTATGGCGGCAGCTATTGCGTCCAGCCTGCTAACCGCATCGGCTGCTGGAAATATTCCGATAGCACAAGTGGTAGAAGCCGAAACATATGTTGAAATTCCCATCGAAGTAGAATTGCAGGCCATGGATATGGACAATGATATTGTGCTATATCAACTAACAGAAGAGCCGCGCCTCGGAACGGCCAGCATACAGGGTAATATTCTATCTTACTCTCCCAGTGCCAAAGCCGGAAAGGACAAGTTTTCGTATACGGTGGTTGACGCAGAGGGAAATACTGCGCAGGCAGCAAGTATCACCATCAACGTACAGAAAAATCGTGCAGGGCTCACCTATTCGGATATGGTCGGCAACCCCGCCCATTATGCTGCCATCTATCTTGCAGAAAACGGCGTTATGACCGGCGAAAGCATTGGCGGGTGCTCCTTCTTCCGTCCCACACAGGCGGTAACGCGCAGCGAATTTATTGCAATGGCAACGTCCATTGCTGAACTTCCTGTTGTGCCTACCGAACAAACTGATTTTGCAGACGATGGAGGGCTGTCTGCATGGGCAAAGCCTTTTGTGAGCACGGCTGCTGCCAGTGGACTGGTCAACGGCTATCAAACCTCTGGTGGCCTGAACGAAATTCGAGGTCAAAATCCGATTACACTGGCTGAAGCGAGCGTAATCATCAACAATCTTCTGTCCGAAACTATGGACGGACTACAGTATACACTGGCGGATACGCACAGCGATATGGATTGGGCACGCAGTGCCATCAGTAGTCTGGACCGCTTGGATATTCTATCCCCTCTTGCATCCATGCAGAGTGATGATAGTCCCATCACACGGCAGGATGCCTGCGAAATGCTGTATCGAGCGATGTGCCTGATCCAAAAATAGACGGCATGTGACACAGCGCAAAGGCGCACAAAAAGCCCGGTTTAGGATTTTCCTAAACCGGGCTTTATTTTGTTTGCTCTCCCTCTTGTTGCATGACAGAAAGCATGTTAAAATATAGAAATTCTTATTTCCGATTTTAAATTCTAAACAAAGGATAGTTCTCATGAAAAAAATGCTTGCTCTGCTAACGGCGGTCGGTCTGCTGATAGCATCTGCCGGCGCTGCTTCAACCATGCCCAGCAATTGGGCGCAAAAGGCTGTGCAGACCGCACAGGAAGCCGGGCTGGTGCCGGAAGCGCTGAACACGGCCTATGATACTGCCATCACACGGTCGGAATTCTGCTCGCTTGCCGTATCTCTGTATCGCATTTGGGAAGCAAACGGGCAGCTCAAGGATATCACGCCCGATCCGGTTTCCTTCACCGACTGCACGGATGAGGATGTGCTGCTGTGCGCATCCATCGGTGTGGTAAACGGTGTAGGAGGCGGACAATTTGCCCCCGACTCCCCCATTCAGCGGCAGCAAGCAGCATCCATGCTGCATCGTTTGGCAGCGCTGCGCACCGACTATATTGACAGCATGAAAAATAAGATGCCCCACGTCTTTATTGACGGCGAAAACATCCGCTCATGGGCGCGCAGCGACGTGTATTGGGCCTGTAACAGTGGGATAATGACCGGCACAGGCAATAACGCATTCCAGCCGACCGGACAGTACACGCGAGAGCAATCCATTGTCACCATCCTTCGGCTCTACGATACATCTTATGCTGCCCCGCCTGTGACAAACGCGGAAATACCCTATCATACCGTCCTTGACAACTCTGGTGCAGGTGTATCCCAGATGCACCTTGAGGACGAGAACGGCAATCGCCTGCTGACCGATTTTGAAAATACCGACGGCTATTTCTATGACATTACCATATTCGGAGACTGGGTTGGCCTGATGTGGAACGACCATGCCAATGTTGCGCTCTACCAGCCGGCAACCGGCAAGCGCATAGATGGTTATTATTTTGATGGCATCGATGAGAAATATGGCGTAGCGTGGGCAGGGATTCCCTATGGTGAAAACGCATCCGGCAGTCGAATGATTGTCTATGCCGATGGTACAACCGGAAAAACATTTATTCCCGAAACTGCATGGAGTCGGGGTCGCGCCATTGTATGGGCGGATGCCAATACATTGGCAGCCATTGATAAAAGCGGCAATACGCTTTGGCAGTATAAGACTTCAGACCATCAGGATGCTATTCTCTATGGCTTAGGAGATCGGCTGGTGATTGAGCAGGACAATACCTGTGCGCTGCTCACAAATGGAAAACGCAGCGATGCGCAAACCTATGCCATCATCCCGAACCAATGGAGCGCCAACTATATCGGTATCAGCGGCAATAGCGAATATTACACGCTTTACGACCAGAATGGCAAAGCACTGACCGGCAGCTATGCCAATGCTTTGGTAGAGGTCGGTCAGGATATCTATTGTGGTCGTGTAAGTGATACCCAGTGCGAGTACTTTCATTGTGCCGCAGGCGGCAGCCCGACCACATTGTTTACCGTCGCTGCCACCAATGACTGGCCGATAGCGTTGCCAACCGATGGAGCCGGCGTATATGCCTTGCGGACCGATCAGAATACCATTACCTGTTTTGACCGCTTCGGCAGTGTGCTCGGCACCATGCAAACGCCATTTACTATGAACAACATGACGGATATCGCGTTTGAAAACGGCTGTATTCGTGTCACTCGCATGAGTATGGGGGCAGATGACCCTGCGCAAACCATTCTTTATCTGCCCACTGGGGAACTTATTGCATAACGGGAAAAAACGTCATTGATATTGGGGTGATACACTTATACTGCCGGATACATCGTACCCTGCTCACCCGATATGTGACATTCGGCAGCTAAATTTGCTGGATTGAACCCTACTATAATCATCTCCGTCGCAATACATTGGCTTTCCATGTACTGCCCCGATTTCACCCCTTCAGGACGCGCATTAAGACACTCTGTTGTTCCAAATCAATCTTCCATGCAAAAAGTGCTTTGCCTCGTATCAGTCCCCATCTCTCCCACTGTTGCCTGTCCGTCGTTCCAAATAAACGCTGTAAGCATCCATGATTTCATCAAATAGAACTACTTCTTTCCCCTATATAAAAAAGCGGCCGAGACTCATTTATTGTCTCGACCGCTTTTGGCATCTCAGTATGGGCATTCTCATGACCCGTCGGCTTTACTGAGCAGAATGATCTACCCCAACAACTCTGTTTCCAGATCGGAGAGCATAACATCCAGCGCGGTGATACCA
This sequence comes from Candidatus Agathobaculum pullicola, assembly GCA_019115085.1. Classification (GTDB taxonomy): domain Bacteria; phylum Bacillota; class Clostridia; order Oscillospirales; family Butyricicoccaceae; genus Agathobaculum; species Agathobaculum pullicola. The sequence continues at coordinate 6,159 of DXEF01000036.1, forward strand.
CCCTCCGCTGTGTACCACACAGCCGGATGGGCCAGATAGATCACATTCCCGTTTCTGTATGCTTCCGTACCCATGATCAGTTCATTTTCTATAATCTCCTGCGCCAGTTTTGCACCGTCAGTGCTGATAGCCGCATCCCGATCCATTACAAAGATGTATTCCGGCGCCTTCTTAACAACAAACTCAAAAGAAGCCTCATTACCGTGTGTAGATGTATCAATATTAGCGTCTACACCTATATTTTGAAAACCAACTTCCTTGCCAATGATAGAACAGCGACCGTCGTTACCCAGCACATTGAAACCGCCGCTGGTGCACATACCCACGATAGCCGTCTTGCCGTCAGCGACCTCGTGCAACGCGGCAATCCTCGTCTCAAACCCCGCCATCAACTCATCCACCTCTTGCTCCAGACCAAACATGGAGGCGATTGTGGTGGAATTCTGTCGAACACTCTCCACAACGCCAAGTTCGGTGTCCGTGGACAGATAAACCACCGGGGCGATTTCACTGAGTGCATCATACGAGGTGCTCAGGCGACCACCGATGAAAATGACATCAGGCTCGCAGGCCATAACCGCCTCCAAATCAACCTCCTTGATGGTGCCGAGATTGACGATGTTATCATCGGACAAATAATTTTGCAGATAGTCAACCGAGAACGCCTTGGCGGACCCCACCACGCGATCACCCAGTCCCAGCCTATCCAGAATATCCAAGGCAGCCAAATCCATCACCGCAATACGCTGAGGATTATACGGAACCTTCAATTCCATAGGCTCAGACACTCCATTCAAAGTGGTAACGGTCACCGATTTCTGCGCGTCACCGGTACTTTGGCTGCCGCTATCTGAGGAAACATCACTGTTTTGCGCAGAGCACGCCATTAGACTCAGCGCCATTGCTCCCGCAAGCACAAAAGAAAGCATCTTTTTCATTTGTATTGTGTTTACTCCTTTTTTTAAAAAGTACTGAAAAATAGGGATTAATAGTAGATGGACAGCGGTTTCCCGGCGATACGGAGAATTTCAAAGTCCACCTGATAAATCTGCGACAAATTCTCTTTTGTCATCACCTCCTCTACCGTACCAAATTTTGCGATTTTTCCGTCCTTGAAGGCACAGATATAATCAGAATAGAATGCCGCATAGTTAATTTCATGCAGCACTAAAATCACCGTCTTCCCCAGTTCGTCGCAGAGACGACGAGCAATTTTCATCATGTTAGTCGCATGATAGATGTCCAAATTGTTGGTAGGCTCGTCCAGCAGCACATATTCCGTGTCCTGCGCAATCACCATAGCGATGAGCGCGCGCTGCCGCTGACCGCCGGACAGCTCATCTATAAAGCGATCCTGAAATTGTTCCAGCTCCATATATGCAATCGCCCTGTCGATTATTGCAATATCCTCAGGCGTAATGCGATTTCCCGAATACGGAAAACGACCGAAGGTCACCAGCTCCCGTACCGTCAACTTCATTTGTATGTTGTTGCTCTGCGTCAGAATTGCCAACCGTTTGGAAAGCTCCTTGCTTTTCCATTTGCTGATGTCCTTTCCTTCAAAATGCACAAGACCGCCGTCATGCGCAATAAGACGGGAAATCATGCCCATTACCGTTGATTTTCCCGCGCCGTTAGGCCCAATCAGAGAGATGACCTTACCCTTTGGAATGGCAAAGGTTACACCGTTTACAACGGTTTTTCCATCATACTGTTTTGTCAGTTCTTTTATCTGCATGATTATACCTTCTTTCTTGTCAGGAGTAGATACAGGAAATATAATCCTCCGCCTACCGTGATAAAGACACTCACCGGAACGGCATAAGTATAGACATGCTCCACGATGAGTTGCCCGCCAACCAGTACTATCATACCGAATAAGGCAGAACCCAATACCAGCTGAGTATGGCGGAAGGTCTTAAGCAGCTGGCGGGAGAGATTGGCAATAATAAGCCCCAAAAAGGAGATAGGCCCTACCATAGCCGTAGCTACAGCGATACACAGCGTCACGCCCAGCAACAAGCGCCGAATACAGCGATCGTAATCCACGCCAAGATTGATTGCCTGATCCTTTCCCAAAGTAAGTACGTCCAATAGCGCCAGCTCCTTGCGAAGAACAACAATGATGCTCACCAGAAGAACAAGCGAAAAAACGATAATATCAGCGTTAATATTGCTAAAGCTTGCCACCAGCGTATTCAATAAGCTGTCATATTCATTAGGGTCCATCACTCTGGTCAGGGTTGTCTGGATGCTGCCGAAAAAGGATGTCAGCACTGTGCCAACCAAAAGCACATACAGCACATTATGCTTTGTCTTTTGAAATATCCAGCTGTAAATTATAGTAGCCGTAATTCCCATCAGCACCACATCCACCGCGAATGACAAATTTGCATTGGAGGCCACCAGGCTGGCAGAACCGAGAAAGAACACCACTGCCGTATGAATCAAGGTATAAAGCGAGTTCATGCCGAGCAGGCACGGCGTGACAATGGTGTTGTTGATGATGGACTGAAATACGACGGACGCCCCACCAATGGAAAATGCTGTGATCAGCATGACAATCAGTTTAGGCGTGCGAATTTTCAAAGCATAGGCAAATAGCTTTGGATTGGAAAAATTCACCTCTACCAACATATAGCCGGCCGCACACAACAATACAATCGCGGCCAGAATCAGAAGTTTTCGCCGATTTGCGCGAACTGCAAGGGTATTCATTGTTCTGCCCCTCCCTTCAGGCAAGGCATGGCAGAGCAGCAACCTGTTGCGGCGCCGCCCATACGGATTGCTTTCCGGCCATACTTGAGCCGATAGAATAACAGTGCAATAAAGATGAGACTGCCCAGCGCTCCAACGATAAGCTCGATAGGCAACTCATAAGGAAAGATAACAACCCGACCGATCATGTCACACACCAGCACAAAAACAGCACCAAACAGCGCAGTATCCACCAAAGTGCCGCGAATTTTATCACCCTTATACATGGCAACCACATTGGGTACTATGAGACCGATGTATGAAATCGCTCCAACCACCACAACGATGCTGGCGGTGATCATAGCGGCGATAGTGAGTCCTGCGAAAAGAACCAGATTATAGGGCACGCCCAGATTTTTTGAAAAATCCTTACCCAGACCCACGATGTTGAAGTGATTGGCAAATAGAAAAGCCAGTACAACCAACGGAACGGTCAGCCAGACGATCTCATACCGACCCTTCAGCACCAGAGAAAAATGCCCGACCAACCAAGAGGACAATGCCTGCGTCATCTCATATTTGTACGCCAGATAACTGGTTATTCCGCCGATGACATTGCCGAACATGATGCCTACAAGCGGAACCATTACCACATCTTTGAATGAAATACGCTGAATAAACCACACAAATATCCATGTACCTAATATGGCTGCGGCAAAGGCAAAAAACGCCCGCGTCCATAGTGTAGAAGTCGGCATAAATAGCAGCGCCAGTAGAATACCGAACTGCGCCGAGGAAATCGTAGCGCCGGTAGTGGGTGAAACGAACTTGTTGCTGCATAACTGCTGCATAATCAGACCTGCCACACTCATACCCACTCCAGTACACAGAATGGCCAGCAACCGCGGCAATCTGGAAACGAGAAATATTTCCCATAGATTCAGATCTCCTGCCAGCAATGCTTGCGGATTCATCTCAATCACGCCGACAAACAGAGAGCAGCAAGACAAAACAAGCAGCAAAGCAGACAGCACAAAAGTGGAACGAAATTGTTTGATAGGACTCTCCCCCTTAATTTAAAACAAGTTAGCTATAACTAACCTCCTGATAACATAAAACGATGCGCAGCGGCGATTGGACTTACCATGCGTCACGCACTGCACATCGTATGTTTATTATATCACACCAAGTTAGCAATATGCAACTGTTAAAAATTTCTTTTTGGCGATCATATGCAGGATATTTCTGACAATCTGTAGCGGGCGCGGCAATGCCGCGTGTGCAGCGCTTTCCACGCCACCTTGCCGACCAGCGTTTTCTCTTCTTCCTTTCCCTTATTTACGCTTATGTGCCATGACCGTCACCATAGTCATGCAAACTACCGCAATGCGTCCTTCATCGATTTCACGTACGCGCCGATGTGCGCAGGCGCATCTTTTCCGTATGTTTCCAGCAGCTTTATAATGGCCGAACCGACAATAGCGCCGTCAGAAATATCCGCCATTTTCCTTGCTTGGTCCGGTGTGGAAATACCGAACCCAATTGCGCAAGGGATATCGGTATTTTCTCTTACCACTTTGACGATAGACGCAAGATCTGTCTTGATTTCGCTCCTCATCCCCGTCACACCGAGACTGGAAACAATATATAAAAACCCCTCTGCTTCTTTTGCAATCATTGCAATGCGGTTTTCTGATGTAGGCGCGATCAGCGACACCAAGTCAACGCCGTATTTGCGGCAGAACGGCAGGAATTCCTCTTTTTCCTCAAACGGTAAATCGGGCAAAATCAATCCGTCAATCCCGATATCTTTGCAGGTGGAGATAAAGCGCTCCGCACCGTAAGAGAATATAACATTGGCGTAGGTCATAAAAACCATGGGCACCGTTACATCACGTCGTAGTTTTTTGACAAAATCAAAAATTTTATCTGTGGTAATTCCTCCGCGCAGGGCACGAAGGTTCGCTGCCTGAATCACAGGTCCTTCAGCGGTAGGATCGGAAAACGGGATGCCCAGCTCGATAAGGTCTGCGCCGCCGGCTACGGCAGCACGGACCGCGGCGGCAGTCGTTTCCAAATCCGGGTCACCACAGGTGATAAAGGCGATAAACGCCTTTCCGTTTTCAAATGCACGTCTTATCTTACTCATGAATGTTCTCCCCTCTGTAACGGGCAATGGCGGCGCAATCCTTGTCGCCTCTGCCGGAAATGGTGATAACGATAATTTTCTCTTTCTCCATCATTGGGGCAATCTTCATCGCGTGTGCAACGGCATGCGCCGATTCAATTGCCGGAATGATCCCCTCGGTTTTTGCCAGATATTCAAAGGCATTTACCGCCTCATCGTCTGTGACCGGAACATATTCCGCTCTGCCAATATCATGCAGGTAGGCGTGCTCAGGACCAATACCGGGATAGTCCAGCCCCGCGGAGATGGAATAAACGGGTGCAATCTGACCATATTTATCCTGACAAAAATAGGACTTCATACCATGGAAGATACCCACCCTGCCGGTGTTGACGGTGGCCGCCGTCTCAAAGGTATCAATTCCCCTGCCCGCTGCCTCGCAACCAATCAATCGGACATTCTCATCTTGGATGAAATGATAGAAGCTGCCAATGGCATTGGAACCGCCACCCACACAGGCGATCACCGCATCAGGCAATCGGCCTTCCTTTTGACAAATTTGTTCCTTGATTTCTTTGGAAATAACCGCCTGAAAATCACGAACGATGGTCGGGAACGGGTGCGGTCCCATCACGGAACCGAGACAATAATGGGTATCGCTGATACGGGCAGTCCATTCACGCATCGCTTCGGATACCGCATCCTTCAATGTGGCTGTTCCGGTTTTGACCGGAATGACCTCCGCGCCCAGCAACCGCATACGGTACACATTGAGTGCCTGACGAATGGTATCTTCTTCGCCCATGAAGACTACGCACTCCATGCCCATCAGCGCAGCGGCGGTTGCCGTGGCAACGCCGTGCTGCCCCGCACCCGTTTCTGCGATCAGTCTGGTTTTACCCATCTTTTTTGCAAGCAGCGCCTGACCGAGCACATTATTGATCTTGTGTGCGCCCGTGTGGTTCAAATCCTCACGCTTGAGATAAATTTTCGCACCGCCAAGGTCTTGTGTCATTTTTTTGGCAAAGTACAGTCTTGACGGTCTGCCCGCATATTCGTTAAACAGTTCGGTAAGCTGGCTGTTGAACGCAGGATCGTTTTTATAGTGTTCATATGCTTCTTCCAGCTCGATGACAGCATTCATCAGTGTTTCGGGGATATACTGTCCGCCGTGGATACCGAAGCGTCCGTTTGGATTGGTCATCTCTTATCTTCCTTTCTGACCGCGGCAACAAACGCCGCCATTTTTGTTTCATCTTTTCTTCCATCCGTTTCGATACCTGAGCTGACATCGACCGCAAATGGGCGTAGTGCCCGGATGGCTGCACCAACATTACCGGATTCCAGCCCTCCGGCAAGAAAATACGGTCTATGGATATTGCGTATCAGATTCCAGTCAAATACTGCCCCTGTACCGGCGCCTGAATCCAAAAGAACGAAATCCGCAGCGCTTTGCTCTGCATCCGCAATGTCGCTTGCCGTTTTGATTCGAAAAGCCTTCATAATCGGTCGCTTGGTGTGCCTGCGCAGCTGCGTAATATAATCGTCGCTCTCGTAGCCATGAAGCTGCGCGATGTCAATTATGCCATTGTTCAAGCAATCGGCAACGGTTTCCGGCTTTTCATCGACGAACACACCCACCGCTTTGATATCGGAGGCAAGCATTTGTTTCAGTTCTTCGGCTTTTTCGGGCGTCACGTATCGTTTGCTTTTTGGCGCAAAAACAAATCCGATATACTGCGGCTTTAACTCGTTTGCAACCTGGATATCGCTTTCTCTGGAAAGACCGCAGAGTTTTATCCCTGTCATAACGCACCTCGCAGTTCGCTAAGCTTGGCTTTTTTGTCAGATGCCCGCATTAAGGCCTCGCCTATGAGTATAGCATCCACACCAATCTCGCGCAGCTTTGCCACATCGTCGGCACTGCTGACCCCGCTTTCGGAAACGAACAACACATCCGACGGTATCAGTTCCCGCAGCTTGCGGCTGTTATCGGGATCTACGGAAAAATCCTTGAGGTTGCGGTTATTCACACCGATCAGGCGTGCTCCGGCATGCAATGCCGTTTGCACCTCGCTTTCATCGTGCGCCTCGACCAGAGCGGACAGCCCAAGCTCATCGCAAATGCTGATATACGCTTTGATTTGCGCCTCGCTCAGGATAGCGCAGATGAGCAGAACCGCTGATGCACCGAGTGCTTTTGCCTGATAAATCATGTATTCATCCACCGTGAAGTCCTTGCGCAGACAAGGAATGGAAACGGCGTTTGCGATTTCCTCCAAATACTTATCGCGGCCCAAAAACCATTTTGGCTCAGTCAGCGCGGAAATGCAGTCCGCCCCCGCTTGCTCATACTCCTTTGCAATTTGCAGATATGGAAAGTCGGGCGCGATGATGCCTTTGGACGGAGAGGCTTTTTTGCACTCGCAAATGAAAGATATTTCCGGCGTTCGCAATGCGTTTTCAAATGCGAAGCTTCCTTTTGGGAGCGAAAGCGCTTGTCGACGGACTTCTTCAAGCGATATTTTGCTTTTTGCCTGCTCGGTACGCGCACGGGCGTGGTCGGCAAGACGGTCAAGAATCGTCATGCCTCCACCTCCGGACGGTTGCTGACAGCGATGAATTTATTGAGCGTTTGCAACGCCTTTCCCGAATCAATGATTTCCGCGGCAAGTGCAATGCCGTCCCGTATGCTATCCGCCTTCCCGCCAATGTAAAGTGCCGTTCCCGCATTCATCAAAACCGCATTTCTCATGTGCCCCTTTTCGCCCCTTAAAATAGCAAGCGTGATTTTTGCATTTTCCTGTGGCGTACCGCCCCGTAAATCCTCTTTGGTGCAGCGCGCAAAGCCGAAATTCTCCGGAGCGATGACGGAAGTCTTGAACCAGCCGTCTCTAATTTCGCATACGGTAGTCGGTGCGCTCATAGAAATCTCATCAAGCTTATCCTGTCCGTACACCACCATGCCCCGCTTGATTCCCAGATTGATTAGCACCTGTGCGAGCGGCTCAACCAGGTAATCATCATACACACCAAGCAATTGCATCGACGGAGCGCCCGGATTTGTCAGCGGCCCGAGAATATTGAACACCGTGCGGAAACCAAGCTCCTTGCGAATTGCGCCCACATATTTCATGGATGTGTGATACTTCTGCGCAAAAAAGAAGCACATACCGACCTCGTTTAGCAGCTCCTTACATTTTGCGGGGCTTTGCTGAATGTTCACACCGAGCGCCTCCAGACAGTCTGCCGTGCCGCATTGCGAGGAGGCTGCTCGGTTGCCGTGCTTTGCAACCTTCATTCCCCCCGCTGCCGCCACAAGGGCAGAAGTGGTGGAAATATTGAAGCTATGCGCATTGTCTCCGCCGGTACCCACAATTTCAAACAATTCCATGCCGGTTTCGACTTTGGTTGCGTGTGCTCGCATCGCCGCTGCGCAACCTGCGATTTCATCGGTGGTCTCGGCTCTTGCGCTTTTGGTAGATAACGCGGCAAGAAACGCAGCGTTCTGTGTGGGTGAGGTTTCACCGCTCATGATTTCATTCATAACGGTATATGCCTCATCATAGGTAAGATCTTCCTTATTTACAATCTTTACGATTGCTTCTTTAATCATGGCTCATATCTCCTTTATGAAATTTCTAAGCATGTATTTTCCGTTCGGCGTCATGATGGATTCGGGATGAAACTGCACGCCATAGATGGGATACGTTTCATGCTGCACCGACATGATTTCACCGTCAGTGGTAACAGCAGTAATTTTCAAGCATGCCGGAATGGTATCGGCCTCTGCCGCAAGAGAGTGATAGCGGGCTACCGGAGCGGTTTCGGGACAGCCGCAAAACAATGGACATTCCGTATCAAACTTAACGGTCGACTGTTTTCCGTGCATTAATTTTTTTGCATAGGTGATGGTTGCGCCAAATGCGGCACATATAGCCTGATGGCCGAGACAAACACCAAGAATCGGAATTTCCTTTCCGAGTTCCGTTACGGCTTGGATGAGCACGCCTGCATCTTGCGGTCTGCCCGGACCGGGAGAAAGAATAATGCGGTCGGGATGCAAGGCGCGGATTTCCTGAACTGTCATTTCATCATTTCGGATAACCTTGATATCCGGCTCAATTTCTCCGATGAGTTGATACAGATTATAAGAAAAACTATCATAGTTATCTATCAAAAGGATCATAATTCCGCCTCCTGTGCAAGTTCAAGCGCTTTCAATGCGGATTTTGCTTTGTTCAGGCACTCTGCAAACTCCTTTTCGGGAACGGAATCCGCTACAATTCCGGCTCCGCTTCTGACAAAAACCTTGCCGTTTTTCTTGTAGGCAATGCGAATGGCAATGCAGGTATCCATATTACCGGTGAAGTCGATATATCCAATGGCGCCGCCGTAAATACCGCGCTTGTTGTTTTCCAGTTCCCCGATGAGCTGACAGGCCCGAATCTTTGGCGCACCGGAAAGTGTTCCGGCAGGGAGCACCGCTTCAATCGCATCGAGCGCATCTTTATCCTGACGAATCTGGCCTTGCACCGTAGAGCCGATGTGCATGACATGGGAAAAACGTTCGATGCAGTGCAGTTTTTCTACCGCAACCGTGCCGAATCTGCTAATTTTACCGAGATCATTTCGCCCTAAATCGACCAGCATATTGTGTTCGGCAAGCTCCTTTTCGTCTGCAAGCAACGCTGCTTCCAATGCTTTGTCCTCTGTATCGATTTTGCCTCTGGGTCTTGTTCCCGCCAGTGGAAAAGTATGCAGCACGCCGTTTTCTAATTTCACCAGTGTTTCGGGAGACGCACCTGCAACCTCTACATCCGTTCCTGAGAAATAAAACATATACGGCGAAGGGTTGATGGTGCGAAGCACACGGTAGGTATTGAGCAAGCTGCCTTCAAAGGGAGCGCTTAGCCGGTTGGAAAGCACAATTTGGAAGATATCCCCCTCTCGAATATAATGCTTCGCTCGCTCTACCATACCGCAGAATTGTTCTTTGTCAAACAACGGGGTAACTTCGCCCAGCAACCTACCGCCCGGCTCATGCTTCTTTGCACCATTCCGAATCAGATCGACAAGTCGTTTCAGTTCCATGACTGCTTTGTTATATTCGACCTCTACATTGCCAAGCGGCATATTGACGATGAGGATGATTTTCTGCCGGAGATGGTCAAAGGCGATGACCTTATCAAAAAGCATCAGGTCAATATCTTTAAAGGCTTCGGTATCCTCCACATCACATTGCACCGCTGGTTCACTATATTTGAGAAAATCATAGGAGAAATAACCAACCAGTCCCCCGGTAAAGGTAGGCAGATGCTCCAAGCGGGGACTTTTGTAGTCGGCAAGTATCTGACGGAGATAGTCAGACGGGTTATCCGTCTTGACTGTAACATTACCGGCTTTCATTTCACCGTCTATACAGGTGATCTCTAACTTCGGGTCAAAGCCAAGAAAGGTATATCGCCCCCAAGTCTCATTTGCCTGCGCGGATTCCAGCAGATAGCAATGCGTGGATACGTTTTTCAGTATCTTCATCGTTTCAATCGGTGTGGTGAAATCAGACAGGATTTCAAGGCTGACCGGCAGCACGTTATATTTCCCAGTAGCCGCAATTTTTTTCACATCACGCAGGTCCGGTGAAATCTTCATAGCAAATACCTCCAAACAAAAAACTCCTTTGACTTTCCGTCAAAGGAGTAAAACAAAAACGCCCCTGACAGAAATATGCTCTCTGTCAAGGACGAATAATACAAACACTATCCGCGGTGCCACCTTGATTCACGGCATGACCCGTGCGCTTAGCAGGATACCAACATATCCCCGGCAAATGACGTCTGCCTGCAACGTCGCAGAATACTCTGTGAAAAACACATTTGACTGCGCCCTCAGCGGTCCATTTGACAACTTGTTTCTTACCTGACTCTCAGCACCACAGGCTCTCTGTAAAGGCATCATTGCCGTTATCTCCGCTTCAACGGTTTGAATATGAAATTGTGATTATTATACTCCCCACTGCTGTGGATGTCAATAGGTTTATCAGAATAACGGCAAACGGTTTTGTAGGGATACAATATGCCACATACTGCCTGAGTATGACCGCTTGACACAAACAGCTGCATCTGGTACTCTATTTTGCAAGTGATTCGTTATCGAAAGGAGCAAATGTCATGACCAGAATCCGTCGTTTTCGCGCAGCCTGTGTCGCAGTGCTGCTTCTTCTGTGCATGCTTTGCTCTATTGCTTTTGTCGCGGTCGAGTCGAATCACCATTGCAGCGGAGACAGCTGCACAGTCTGCCACCAGATCTCCGTCTGCCAAAAGCTGATCGACCAGCTGGCAGGCGCTTCCCTACCCGCTGCCCTGAGCATTGCAACGGCATGGGTATGTTCTTTTGTGGTAGTACGCCCCGGTTGGGTACTTTGTGCCCGTTCTCCGGTCGACTTCAAGGTAAAGCTCTCCAATTAAATAACCAAATCAGGCAAGGGTTGGTCTGCGTTTCCGCAGGCCTTTGTCGCTATGCTTTTTGCAGCGGCAGACCCTTGCCTTTTTGCGTCCGTTTTTGCTTTTAAACATCCATTGGAGGGTTATATGATGAAAAAACGTAAGATTGTTCTGGCCGCCGCATTGTCCGTAGCCGCCATTCTGACCGGTTGTTCCAAAACCGAAGCGCCGCAGGCCGCAGATAGCAGCGGCAAACTGCAAATTGTTTCCACGTCTTTTCCTGCGTACGACTGGACGCGCGAGATTCTCGGTGAACACGCGGAGGATGTGGAGCTGACGCTGCTCAACGCGGACGGCATCGATCTGCACAGCTACCAGCCAAGCGCGGAAGATATGCTGCGTATCCGCACATGCGACTTGTTTATTTATGTAGGCGGCCCGTCGGACACATGGGTTACAGATGCCCTACGCGATAGCGACAATCCGAAGCAGCACGCGATCAGCCTGCTGGAGCTGATGGGCGACGGTGTAAAAGAGGAGGAAATGGTGGAGGGCATGCAGGAAGCCGACCACGACCATGACCACGAGGATACGCATGACCACGAATCGGAAGCAACACACGAACACGAAGGCGAACCGGACGAGCATGTATGGCTTTCGCTCAAGAACGCTCAGACGCTTTGTTCTGGGATCACCGGCAGCCTGTCCGAAATCGACCCCAGCCATGCGGCGGAATACCAGAAAAACAGCGAATCCTATCTGCAAAAGCTACAGCAGCTCGACACTGCCTATCAGGCCGCGGTGGAGGCCGGTGCGCGGGATACCCTGCTGTTCTGCGACCGATTCCCGTTTCGCTATCTGGTTGACGACTACGGTCTGACCTATTATGCGGCCTTTTCCGGTTGCTCCGCCGAGACCGAGGCCAGCTTTGAAACAATCGCCTTTCTGGCGGATCAGGTTAATCAGCTGAACCTGCCGTCTGTACTGACGATAGAAGGCGCAACCCACGATATCGCTGATACCGTGGTGCGCAGCACCAGCACCCAGAGCCAGACCATCCTGACCATGGACTCCATGCAGTCGGTCACATCTGCGGATATCGCGGCGGGTGCAACCTATCTCTCTATCATGGAGGGAAATCTGGAAACGCTCAAACAAGCATTATCCTAAGGAGGTAAATCCATGTCACAAATGCAATGTCAAGGACTGACACTGGGCTATGATCACCCGCTTGTGACCGACCTCAGCTTCACCGTTGACGCAGGCGATTATCTCTGTGTGCTGGGAGCAAACGGCTCCGGCAAAAGCACTCTGATGAAAACCCTTTTGGGATTGCAGCCTCCTTTGGGTGGTACGGTTACACTTGGAGAGGGCGTTCATGGGGGTGAGATTGGCTATCTCCCTCAGCAGACACAAGCGCAGCGCGACTTCCCCGCTACCGTCCGTGAAATCGTCCGTTCCGGATGCCAAAGTCGCTGTGGACTTCGCCCGTTCTACTCTGCCGATGAAAAAGCGCTGGCCGAGCAGTCGATGGCACGCATGGGGATTGTGCATTTGCAAAAACGCAGCTACCGGACGCTATCCGGCGGTCAGCAGCAACGCGTACTGCTGGCCCGCGCGCTGTGTGCGGCGCAAAAAATGCTCCTTCTGGACGAGCCTGTCACCGGTCTTGACCCTGCGGCAAGCCAAGAACTGTATCAAACAATCTTGGCACTCAACCGTGAGTACGGCATGACCATTCTGATGATCTCCCATGATACACAGGCGGCCCTGACCTATGCCAGCCACATTCTGTATCTGGGAGAACCGGTGTTTTTCGGAACACGACAGGCTTTTCTGGAGAGTGGAGCCAGTGCTGCGCATACCGCTCAGGAAGGAGGTACGCCGCATGGAACTGTTTGATAAACTGGCACTCTATTGGACCTATCCCTTTGTTCGCTATGCCTTGATCGTTGGCGTACTAGTGGCTCTGTGCGCCTCTCTTCTGGGCGTAACGCTTGTCCTTCGCCGCTTTTCCTTCATCGGCGACGGGCTGTCCCATGTCGCCTTTGGCGCCATGTCTGTTGCCACTGTCTTTAACCTGACCAACGATATGCCGCTGGTCATGGGCATCACCATTGTCTGCGCAATTTTACTGCTCTGTGCCGGACGGAATGTTCGCATCAAGGGCGACGCCGCCATGGCGATGCTTTCGGTCGGCGCAATGGCGGTCGGTTATCTGGTAGTCAACATTTTTTCCGCATCTTCTAATCTGGCGGGCGACGTATGCACCACACTGTTCGGCTCGACCTCCATTTTGACGCTCACACCAGAAGATGTCGTCATGTGCGCGATATTGTCTGTGGCAGTCGTGCTTCTCTATGTGTTTTTCTATCACAAAATCTTTGCCGTCACCTTTGATGAAAACTTTGCCACCGCCACAGGCATCCAAACCAGAATGTACAATTTGCTGTTAGCAGTGGTCACCGCTGTGGTGATTGTCATGTCCATGCAGCTGGTCGGCTCGCTATTGATCTCCGCGCTTGTAATCTTCCCCTGCATGTCTGCTATGCGGATCTTTTACAGCTTCCGCGCGGTCACGGTCTGCGCAGCGATTCTATCGGTGTGCTGCGCCGCTGCGGGCATTGTTGTCTCCATTCTGGCCGGCACACCGGTCGGTTCCACCATTGTATTGGCCGAGATCATCGCATTCTGTGCCTGCTCAGCCTTTGGCCTTGTTAGAAAGGGGTAATACTATGAAATCCATCCGCTCTGCATTGGCGCTTATCGTCATTCTACTGTTATGCACAGCCTGCGGACAGCAATCTGTAAATTCCGCTGCCAACTTACCTTCCTCCGATGTACCAGCTGCATCGCAGTCCTCCCCGATCGAATCAGCGCAAGCGGATGAAAATATAGCCCCCTCATCCGAAACGGGATCTGTGGATGTAGATTTGACCGAGTTGAGCAGCACCATGGTTTTTGCCGAAGTTGCCAATATGATGATGCAGCCGGATGATTATTTGGGAAAAACCGTGCGCATCCGCGGCATTTTTACCACATATCAAGATCCCCAAACCAAGCAGGTATACTGCGGTGTGACTGTGCAAGATGCCACTGCTTGCTGCGCACAGGGATTTGACATTGTTATGCCGCAAACCGCACGCTATCCGAATGATTATCCGGCGGATGCCTCTGAAGTTACTGTTTGCGGCACGCTGCTGGCAAATGAAGAGCTGAAAAACAGCGGTATTATACTGCTGAGACTGGAAGATGTCACATTTGAATAAAGTTTTATGCGGCGCAGGCTTTTCTTCGCCCATCTCTTACATATGTAAAACCGATATCAGCGGTTGATTTCTTCCACCAAGCGAACGAATTCATTCATCTCACGGGTGTGCCATTTTTCTTTGTGGCAAAATATCTGACGGTACAATGAAGCATGAAAATTTGTGACGTTCAGCAATGACAACTTCCCTTGACGCACGCTCTGCTCCACTGCATACCATGGCAAAAAAGAAATACCCCGATTGATTTCCAACATTTTAATGATGAAAGAGGTATCGCTGCATTCCAGAAACGGCGTAAGTATAGTCTCTCGTGAGGCCAGAAACCGATCCAGCACCCGTCGATAGTTCGCATCACGCTCCGTCAGATAAAACGGTTTATCCAGCAGCTGCTCCACCTTCAAATCAGGAATCTCACGCAGTTCCTCTCCGAGAGACGCAGACGCCACAAATACCACTTTTTCACGCTGTTCCATCAGCTTTCGCCAATCATTATTATATTGCGGCTCATCCAAAATATAAATCATATCCAATTCGCCGCGTTCCATTTGCGCTATCAAATTCTCCGGCTCTCCCGTAGTAACGCAGATGACAACCTGCGGATGCTTTTCCCAATACAGTCTGAGAACAGCAGGCAGCTTAAAAAAACACAGGGATTCAATGGTGCCGATATGCAGTCGTCCGCGCAGTTCTCCTCCGTCTGAAACAGAAAGCTTTGCTTTGTTGACCTCATTGAGCACCTCATACGCTCGCTCCAGAAACTGCGCACCCGGATCGGTCAGTGCAATGCGCTTTCCCATTCGATCAAACAGGCGGGTGTGCAGTTCCTCCTCCAGCTGTTGAATCTGTACCGTCACGGCGGACTGCGAATATCCCAAACTTTCCGCCGCCTTGGAAAAACTTTTGAATTGTGCAACCCGAATAAACGTGCTCAGTTGGCGTAACTCCATAAATATGCGCCTCTTTTTTTATGCAATATTTTATTATTAATTTTTTTAAATGATAAGATTAAATTTATGAATTTGACTTATTTTTATAAACAGAATATACTAAAATTAGCAAAGGGTCAAGGGAAATTTAAGCAAAATTATTAGGAGGTTGTTTCACTCATGGACAAGAAAAAATTTAAACTCGGCCTGCTTCCCAAGCTTATCATCGCCATCATCATCGGCATCCTGTTCGGCCAGTTCCTGCCGGAATGGTTCTGTCGTATTGTGGTAACCGCATCCAAAATCTTCAGTACATTCTTATCGTTTGTCATACCGCTGATGATCCTCGCCTACGTTACCATGGGTATTGCCAACCTGAAAAACGGCGCGGGAAAGCTGTTGCTCATTACCGTTATCATCGCCTATGGTTCCACATTGCTCGCAGGCTCGGCCTCCTATTTTGTAGCCCATAATCTTTTCCCCAGCTTTATGAGCCCGGACGCACTGGAGCAAATCGCCGCGACGGCTGAAAATTCTCTGGAAACCTATTTCAGTCTGAGCATCCCCGCCCTGCTGGACACGCTCTCTGCTGTTGTATTGGCCTTTGTGCTCGGTCTATGCCTGTCCACGCTGCGCGGTAAAACCATCGGTGACACGCTGTATAACGGCATCAGCGACTTCTCCGGCATCATCGACAAGGTGCTCCATTCGGTCATCATCCCCTTGCTGCCGCTTTACATCTGCGGTACTTTCACCGATATGACCAAATCCGGTAAAACTTTCGCTATTCTGGGCATCCTATGGAAGGTATTCCTTGTCGTTATCATCATGCACCTCATCTGCATCGTCATACAATTTATTATTGCAGGCGCTGTCAGCAAGAAAAACCCCTTCACCCTTATCAAAAACCAGATCCCCGGTTATGCTACAGCACTGGGTACGCAGTCCTCTGCCGCAACCATCCCGGTTAACCTGCAGTGCGCGGAGTCAGACGGTGTTTCCGAGGAAATCCGTAATTTTGTTGTCCCGCTGTGTGCCAACATCCATATGGCCGGCTCGATGATTACCATCACCGCCTGCGCAACTGCCGTATGCCTGATGAATCAGATTCCGATCAGCATTGCGACCGTCGTTCCCTTTGTCATGACGCTCGGCATTGCCATGATCGCTTCCCCCGGCGCTCCCGGCGGCTCCATCATGACCGCACTTCCCTTCCTGTACATGATTTTCGGTGCGGAAGCAGGCGATCCCAGCGGTCCGATCTGCGCAATCATGGTTGCACTGTATATCACGCAAGACTCCTTCGGCACAGCCTGCAACGTATCCGGTGATAATGCTATCGGCGTCATCGTTGATACCATTTATCAAAAATTCATCAACAAAAATCCTGCAAAATCCTGATTATCCTGCAATCAGATAAGGAGAACATTCATGTCCTTTGTCAGTGTTTTCGATGTTTTGGGGCCGAACATGATCGGCCCCTCCAGCTCCCATACAGCAGGAGCCGCCGTCATCGCCTTTCTGGCGCATAAAATGATCGCTCCCTCGCTGAAAAAAGTTGATTTTACCCTTTATGGTTCTTTTGCTAAAACCTATCACGGCCATGGCACCGACCGTGCACTGCTGGGCGGTATGATGGGTTTCAATACAGATGATATTCGCATCCGCAATTCTTTTCAGATTGCCGCAGAGCGCGGACTGGCCTACAGCTTCATTCCATGTGAATCCGAGACGGATATACACCCGAACACAGTGGATATCCGCATGGAGAACACGCGCGGGCAAGTGATGACCGTGCGCGGGGAATCATTAGGCGGGGGCAAGGTACGCATCTCCCGCATCAATGGAGTCTCGGTGGATTTTACCGGCGATTACAGCACGGTTATTGTCGTCCAGCAGGACAAGCCCGGTGTCGTAGCACATATCACCAAGGTTCTCAGCGACAGCAATGTCAACATTGCTTTTATGCGCCTGTTCCGGGAATCCAAGGGGAACACTGCCTATACCATCGTCGAATCCGACGGCCGTTTTCCGGAAGGGATTGCCGAACCGCTGCGCAACAACCCCAATGTGCATGACGTAATGATTGTAGAACCGTAGGGAGCGAGAAAATATGGATTTCAAATCTGCCAAAGAACTGCTGGTATTGTGCCAGCAGGAACAATGCCTGATCTCTGAGGTCATGCGTCGCCGGGAATGCGTTTTGGGTGAAACAACCCGTGATATGGTGGATCACCGGATGGCGCGCGTGTTGGAGATTATGCGCAACTCCGCAACGCAGCCGCTGAAAAATCCGACTAAGTCGATGGGCGGTCTGATTGGCGGAGAGGCCAAAAAGCTATCCACTCATGCAGCCAAGGGCAAAGCAATTTGCGGCGATGTTCTGGTAAAAGCCATGACGTACGCGGTAGCGGTACTGGAGGTCAACGCTTCCATGGGCCTTATCGTAGCCGCTCCTACTGCCGGTTCCTCCGGTGTGGTACCCGGATTATTACTGGCGCTACAGGACTGCTATAAAATCTCTGATGCCCGCCTTATTGACGCGCTCTTTAATGCTGGTGCCATCGGCTATTTGGCCATGCGCAACGCTACCGTTGCCGGTGCAGTGGGCGGCTGTCAAGCCGAGATTGGCGTCGCCGCTGCAATGGTAGCCTCTGCAACTGTAGAGTTGATGGGCGGCACACCTGAGCAAAGTTTGGACGCAGCCTCCACAGTTTTAATGAATATGCTGGGACTGGTGTGTGATCCGGTCGGCGGTCTGGTGGAGTATCCTTGCCAGAATAGAAACGCCGCTGGTGTTGCTAACGCGCTAATCGCTGCTGAGCTTTCACTCAGCGGAGTCCATCAGCTGATTCCGTTTGATGAAATGCTGGCAACCATGTACACTGTCGGACGGCGTATTCCCATTGAGTTGCGGGAAACCGCGCTGGGCGGCTGCGCCGTCACCCCCTCTGCCTGTGAAGTATGCGGTCACTGCAGCTGATGAAAATGCTTTGCAGTTATATCCCCTCTAACAAAATATTTATAGAACTTCCCCCCTCTTTCTGTGCTCAGCTATTCAATGCAATAAACATTGAATAGCTGAGCAGAATGAAAATTTAAAACTTTACCAAGCCTGACGTTTTCAGCGTCAGGCTTTATTTTGATAGCAGCAGTAGCGCAAGAGAGTTTCTTTAGTTTCTCAACCCACCAAACCATTATTCTCGTTTGTGCCACATCATCTCTTTGATAAAAGCCGAGCTTTCCGTCACTTGTATTTTAGCATAAAGTCTATCATTCTATCGAGCGTTCTAAAGTATCCGTCCGACTGACGATAGTGCAGACTGTATGCGCGGCACATATCCTGCATATATCTCGGGCAGGATATGGATGAGGTGATGTTTATGTCCTATGTCAGTCCGAAAATTCGCTCGCAATTTGAATCTCTATCTACTGAATTGCAAAATGAAATTTTATCCCGCAATATACGAGTAGAAAACCTGCATGATTTGATTTCTGTATTGGAAAGTATAGTCTCCGAAGGCGGTGACACCTAAAAATAGCTGAATGAATTACCATGTATGCCGTACTCTTTCATTACACACGCTGAAAGCGAGGTAATTTTTATGTCTAAGGCAGGTATGCGTCGGCCTAACCCGAAGGATCCGCACGGTACAGAAAGCAATCACAAAACGCATTTCCCGAAAAACGAAGTTCCGCCTGTTCCGCTCATTCAGGGCGAGGCCAAACACGGCAACGCGAAAGCGCGCCCTATCGTCATGGACGGCACACGCTATCCACACAAGGTCTTTCATCAAGCAACCACCGACAGTACGACATCAGACCCGGCAGCGCAGTGATTTTGGTGTCTAAAGAATCGAGAAAGAAAAACCAAAACTTTTTCAGAGGCATAAAGAAGAAAAGCACTCCACTCGGAGTGCTTTTCGCAACTGGTGGGAGATGGTGGATTCGAACCACCGAAGTCATAGACGACAGATTTACAGTTCGGCTATGCCATTCCCCTAACGTATCTTACAATACCGTTTTTATTTATTTGTTGATATGTCATATTGAAAACTATTTCACAAAGCGATGTTAACAAATACTGCTTGGGATTATTGTGTGTTATTTTATGCTATTTCATCCCGGATCATTTCTTACTTTTGACATGACAGAAAAATGATAGAAAAATTTCCTTCCTGCGCTCGCTGTGGTACGGTTTCCTGATGAGCATACCTATGTGTAAAACTTAAAAAACACCTATCATTTGAGTAAAAGCCTTTTTTCCTTTTGCAGATACTTGCCCGCTTTGGAATCGGGTTTCTCTTTTCATAGGATCATTTTTCGTTTATAAAAGAATTCGGTCAATGCAGATCAGCATTTTGCCTATGAAAAAGCTATCGCTACTCAACCGCTATGGATTGAGCTTATTCCGGTGATAGAATATCATAGAATACAGGTTGGTGATAACTTCGAATGAATTCCTACTTCTGCTATAATGGAAATCAGACTGGCACAAGCACAGGACATTGACGCATGGATGGCACTGGTGAAGCAGGTGCGGGGGGCTTTTCCCGGCTTGGAGACCACCGAAGCCATCACCGAACATCGGGCAACCGTGCTGCACTTTATTGCGCAGTCCTCGGCCATCTGCGCGATTGACGCAGAAGACATCACCGTGACCACCTATCCAAAGGACGCCCCAGACGGACAGGCCGCACGCGCTTTCTACAAGCGTTTGGGCTTGGCGGAAGGCAAACTGACCGAGGCGTTCGGGCATCCCGTGCAAGAGCTTATCTGGAAGCGTCAGTCCGCCGGACAAGCGTGAATCAGGAAAAACCCGGATGAAGATGCTTCATCTGGTTTTTTGATTAGTCCGCACATTTTGCTTTCGCATCCTTTTCCGCCAGAGTTCACTGTCCGGCTTTGGCAACCGGAATGCAAATCAGCAATGCAAACTTTCCATCCTGCACACTGGTTTCTAATGTGCCGCCGTTGCGCGAAGCAATCTCTCGCATACTGGGCAGGCCCAGTCCGTGCGCGGACGGGTCTTCCTTGGTTGTCGACAGGCCGGGCAGTACTTCCCGGTCCAAGGCATTTTCCACCCGCAGCATAAACAACCCTTTCTGCACCTTACACCGGACGATGACCGTCTTATCTCCCGCTTGCGCAGCCGCTTCCATGGCATTATCGAGCGCATTGCCCAGCATGGCGCATAGGTCCGTGTCGAAAAGCGGCAGTGGTTCTGGCAGCGTAACGGCGAAATCCGGTATCAGCCCCGCCTGCCGCATGGCTTCCGACTTGGAGACTAACACAGCGTTCGCCACTTCATTTGCACAGATACGCTGCGCACCCTGCAAGGCCGGGGACTCTGAAAGCGCATCCAGATAGTAAAGCGCTCCGTCCGTGTCTCCCTGTTCCAGCCGCGCACGAATCACCGTCATATGGTTGCGCAGGTCATGGCGCAGCGTGCGCACCTGCTGCGCCTGCCGCTGCAAGCCTTGATAGTAAACCTCGCGCACCGAAGCCAAACGGCTTGCCTGCTCCAGCTTTTCATGGTCCGCCAGCACCAGCACCGCCCGCAGCAACAAGACAGAGGTCAGCAGCACAAAGGGCAGTACGACCATACCCAGATTCATCGCCTGCGCATAGGCTGCTGGCGAATCGTATTTGGTATAGGTCAGCAGCACCACAGCCGCAAGCGCGCAGAACGGCATCGCCGCCAGCCCCAGCATCAGCCGCCACAGTCCAGCGGATAAAACCACCGGCGCAGCAGGCAGCTGGGGACGCAGCGCAAGATACAGTCCGCCGAACACGACAGGCCGCAGCAACCGTGTTAACACATCATAGCCCTGCACATACTGTAAATAGGTGTCCAGCATAGCGCAAACCGACATCACCAAGCAGAAAAAGATCAGACACATCGTCAGCCGCCCGATGCGGTCGCCGCGAGTACACAGAAAAAATGCCGCCAGAAAAAACGGCAGCGTATAAAGCAGGTTGGGGTCGCCCACCCAGATCACCATACCGCTGCTGCCGACAAACAGCAAATACAGCAGCGCGCCCATGCCCTTGCCCCGGATCGACAGGAACGGGCAAGCCAGCCGGTAGATGAGCCGCCCATTGAACAGGATCAGCGCCACCCAAGCCCCATTGCTCACCAGCTGCGTGATCCACTCCAAAAACCGCTCCCCCATTGGCTATCCCTCCAGTTCCGCACGGGTCAGCGCCAGCAGCGCGTCTGCAAAACAGGCGCGGCTGATCGGCAGCCGTGTGCCGTCCACGAGCACCGCCTCACTGCCCTCCACCCGCTCGACCGCCGCCGCACGCGCCAGATAACGCTGATGGAGCCGGACAAAGCCTTCGCCGATCTCTGTCGCCACCTGATCGAGTTTGCTGTAAAAGGTGTATTCCCTTTCGGGCGTGACGCAGGTCACCTTGCGCCGGTCAGAAGCAAAATAGAGGATATGACTGACCGGGATGCGATAATGTGTATCGCCGCTTCGGCAAATAAAGGTGCGCTCCAAACCACGGTACAACGCCGCCTGCGCTCGGGCCACGATCTCCTCTATCTGCTCCGGCTTTGGCGGCTTGAGCAGATAGCCCAGCGCGCCGACACTGTACCCGTCGAATACATACTCGGCATAGCCGGTGACAAACACCAGTTGCAGATCCGGGTCGGCCGCGCGCAGCCGTCTGGCGGTCTCCATTCCGTCCAGCTGCCCCATCTCGATATCCAAAAACACCAGATCCAGTTCTCCGGCGTGATGCACCAGCCATTGCAGCAGCCCTTCCCCGGAGGAAAAGGCAAAAAACTGCGCCTCACCCCGCCGCAGCTCCAACACCCGCTCAAGTGCGGATTGGAGCGCCAGTCTGGCGTCCGATACATCATCACAAATGCCGATCCGCAGCATTCCCGTCCCTCCGTTTCCACTGTCCCGCCGCAAGGCGGGGTTTTTTTGTGCCCTCATGGCCGCTGGGGCTATTCTACCACGACTGCCCGGTTTCATCAAACCAAACTTGACAGCAACTCTGCCGATTATGACAAGGCGGAACGATGCGCCCCCAAACTTTCCTGTTTTGGCGCAGAGAATGACCGGGCTGGTTGCCCGCTCCCCTGCCGCGCGGTACGCTGGAAGCAGAAAGACCGGCAATAACCCGGCGCTTTGCCAACGCAGAAAGGAAGGGGTCGCCATGCTGACCGTCAAAGACTTACACAAATCCTATCAGGTGGGAAACACAACCTATGAAGTGCTCAAAGGGGTGTCCCTCACGGTGGACGAAGGCGCGTTTGTCGCCGTGATGGGGCCTTCCGGTTCGGGCAAAACCACGCTGCTCAACTGTATCTCTTGTTATATCCCCGCCGATCGCGGCAGCATCCTACTGGGCAGCACCGAGCTTGCCCGGCTGGACGAGGACGCGCTGGCCATGGTGCGCAACCAGAAGTTGGGCTTCGTGTTTCAGGATTTCCTGCTGCTCGACGGGCTGACCGTCCGAGAAAACATCCTGCTTCCCGCCATCATCGGCGGCACGGTTTCTGCGACGACGGAAACCCGCGCAGACCAGCTTTGCGACGTTTTCGGCATTTCCGCCATCCGGGACAAATACCCGGCAGAAATTTCCGGCGGCGAAAAGCAGCGCACTGCCGTGGCGCGCGCACTGATCAACCACCCGCTGCTCATCCTCGCAGACGAGCCGACCGGCAATTTGGACTCCAAGTCCTCCCGTGCGGTCATCCACTCCTTTGAACAGGCCAAAGCCTCACTGGGCGCAACCATCTTTATGGTGACGCACGACTCTTTTGCCGCGTCCTTTTGCGATCAGGTTGTCATCCTGCGAGACGGCGTGGTGTGGCAGACGCTGAACAAGGGCACGCTGGGACGGAACGACTTTCAAGACCAGCTGCTGGACGCCATCCGCGAAATGGGCAAGGAGTGAAACGATGCGGACATTTACTCAAATATATGCCACCCTGCGGCGAAAAAACAGAGGACAGTATGCGCTGCTGAGCGGCTGCTGCTTTTTCTCTGTGCTGTTGATCACCGCTTATGTGTGCATGATGCGCTCGCCCACCATTCTCGCAGTGCTGCCCGAGGGCGGCGACAGCCGCAAGCAGGTGATGATGATTTTTATCTTGGCCGTTATCGGCTGCTCCGTGTTCACCACCTATGCCGCAGGACTTTTCTTCCGGCAAAAATCTCGGGAGACCGGTGTGTTCCTTGCCTTGGGTGCCTCCCGCTGGCAACTGAAACGGGAACTGCGGCGGGATCTGACCGTTATTTCTTTGGGCTCCTGCGCTGCCGGAGCGATTCTAGGCAGCCCTCTGGCTTGGGCACTGTGGCAGATATTCCGTGCACTGGTGGTGGATACGCAGGAGATGTCCCTCGCCTTTGCCCCCGCCGCCTATACCTATGCGCTCGCGTTTGCCGTCTATGTGACAGGCATGCTCTTCCTGCTGGGCGGCCGTTCCATTCGCAAAACCAATATCATTGACGTGATTTCGGAGTCCCACCGTTCCGAGCCCATCCGGGCGGTCAAGCGCTGGTACGGCTGGGTGGGCATCGCCTTGCTGGTCGTGGGCGGCTTCTGCGGCTACATTGCCCCGGCTGTGTTCGTCCGCGGCCTACATTGGTACGCCCCAGCGGGACTGTCTGCCATATTCTATCTGCCTGTGCTCGTAGGAGTATATATGATTTTGCTTCACACCGTAGCCAATGGCTGGGGCGGCAAGCGGCGCAGATACAAGGACATCATCTCGATCTCCCAGATGCGCTTTCAAGGGCGGCAGACCGTGCGGAACATGCTGGTGATGACGGTACTGATCGCCGGGGCTTACTTTGCCTCATTTTACACCCCCATGCTGGGCACCGGCGCCATGATGGGCTATGATGCCCGACCGGTGGACTATGCCTATCACTT
Source organism: Candidatus Agathobaculum pullicola (assembly GCA_019115085.1). Classification (GTDB taxonomy): domain Bacteria; phylum Bacillota; class Clostridia; order Oscillospirales; family Butyricicoccaceae; genus Agathobaculum; species Agathobaculum pullicola. The sequence goes on from DXEF01000036.1 coordinate 30,520, forward strand.
CCGCGCCGATCAGGATATCCCGCGGGAGGGCGAGGTGCGTGCGCTGGCCGAGCAATATGGTGTCACAATCACTTCCTGGGCACAAGCCCCTATGATCCGGCTGGCTGTGGATGGAAACCGGCATGTGGAGACCGAAGGGCCGCTGGGTACGACTTGGGAAAACGTTTACTATGCGCAGGCCAAGTCCGACCTTTTTCTCTCCGAATCCGCCTACAACACCCTCACCGGAGAACATCTGGATTTGCAGCCCGGGCAAATTGCCGGCATCATGGACGCGACCGGCGACGGTCAGGGCGTTTTCGGCGGATTCGTCACCTTAGTCACCAACACCATCACCGGAGAAAGCTGGCCAGTGACCATGACGGACGACCTGCGCAACGACCTGCTCTTTGGACACTATGTGGTCGATGACGCCGACTACGCGGAAATGACCGACCGCCTCCCCGATGACTGGCGGGAACAAATGGTGTTCTTCAACGTGGAAAACGACGAGGAAACCTATAACTTTGCCAAGGCACTCTTTTATGAGATCGTGGATCGCTCCGGCTCGGAGGTGGCACTGTACGACAGCTATGATCCCATTGTGCGGGAGATTGAAATTGCCGAAACCGGAGAGTATTTCTTAGATCCGGCAACCAGCGACAAGTATGACTTCACCCCGATCGACTATACCCAGCGGGACAGTTCCAACTTCCGGCTCTACTGGCAATACATGCCCCAATTCCGGGTGTTGGACAAGGCGGACTTTGTCAAGACCATGGCCGTATTCCTGATCCTGTTCGTCTTTATCGCAATCGTCTGCTTTGCCGCTGTGATTGTCATTGCCTTCACCCGCTGCCTCACCATCGCCATCACAAACCGGCAGGTCTATGACGACCTGCGCCATCTGGGTGCGCCAAGGGAATATCTGTTTCGTTCTGCCCGCAGCCAGATACGCCGGGTGTTTCTTGTTCCGATGGTGACCGGCACCGCCTTGATTTACGCCTTCTACGCCATGATTATGTTCTTTAACGACAATCGCCTGACCATTAGGGAATTGGCTGGGCTGAGCAGCTGTCTGCTGCTGATTCTCGTCGTATCCGCGATTTTGTACGGCGTTTACCGTTTGACCCGCCGCGACGTCTGCCGCAGACTGGGAATCTGATCCGCTTCCACCCAAAAACACACATCGCTCCCCCAACAGCCGCCGGGCAATCCCGGCGGCTGTTTCGCAGGATTTTATGTTGCCGCTTGTAATCCATGCGCAAACCTCTATAATAGAAAACGATAAATCCTATCCCACTGCAAGGACGGTGAACACCCATGAAACGTATCTTTTTTGTCGAGGACGACCTGAGTCTGATCCACGGACTGTCCTTTGCCCTACGGCAGCAGGGCTATGAAATCGTCAACGCCCGCACCTATCAGGAAGCCGAAACCCTTTGGCAGGCAGGCGGCTTTGATCTGGTCATTCTGGATGTGACCCTACCCGATGGCTCTGGCTTTGACCTTTGCCGCCGCTTCCGTCAAAACTCCAAAATACCTATCCTGTTTCTGACCGCCGCGGACGAGGAAACCGACATCATCATGGGGCTGGATATCGGCGGCGACGATTATATCACCAAGCCTTTTAAGCTGGCAATCTTTCTGTCGCGCGTCAACGCCCTGCTGCGCCGCAGCGGAATATTGCAGCAGCCGGACGACATGCTCCAATCGTGTGGCATCACCGTGCATCAGCGGACGCGCGAAGTCATTAAGGACGGCGCACCGGTCGAACTAACCGCCAGCGAATACAAATTGCTGTGCTTATTTCTGGAACACCCCAACCTTGTGCTGTCACCCGAACAGATTCTGGGCAGGCTGTGGGACTGCGAGCAAAACTATATCGACAGCAGCACGCTGACCGTCTATATCCGCCGTCTGCGCGCCAAGATCGAGGATGACCCAAGCAGCCCCAAGCGCATTATTACCGTGCGCCGCATGGGCTACAAATGGAATGCTGCGAAATGAGGTACCCCATGAAACTGCTGACTGACCGGCATATCAAGCGCCTGTTTTGCCTTGTCCTGACCCTGACGGTTGGGTTTTCCCTGCTGTCTGCCGTGCTGCTCACAGCAGGCGCCGAACGAGCCGCGCGATATCTTCCGGCGGCGTTCGCCTGCATGGGGCTTGTGATTCTAACCGCCATGTACGGCTATTTCCACAAGCAGCACCAAACCATGACGCGCGCGATTGAACAGCTGCACGCGTTTCTCGCTGGCGACCCCGCCGCGCACATCGAATGCGACGACGAGGGCGAACTCAACCGCCTATTCCACGAGGTCAACTCGCTGGCTGCGATCCTGAATGCCCACGCCGAAAACGAAGGCCGCGCCAAGCAATCTATGAAGGAAACCCTGTCCGACATCTCGCACCAACTGAAGACCCCATTGGCAGCACTGAATATTTACAACGGCATTTTGCAGCAGCAGCCGGCCGATCCGGACACCGTTCGGGAATTCACCAACCTGTCAGATCAGGAGCTTGACCGCATCCAAACGCTGGTGCACAATCTGCTGACCATCACCAAGCTGGACGCAGGCACACTCGTGCTGAACAAATCCGAGCACAACCTGTCCGACCTGATGACGGAGGTCGGGCGGCGCTTTGCCGTGCAGGCTCGGCAGCAGGATATCCTGCTGTCCTGTTCCGGGGAGGACGATATTTGCCTGTCCTGTGACCCGCACTGGCTGGGCGAAGCCATCAGCAATCTGGTCAAAAACGCGCTCGACCATACCAAGGCAGGCGATACGGTCACAGCCACATGGCGCACCTTTGCGTCGATCGTTCAGATCACGGTGCAGGACAGCGGCAGAGGCATCCATCCGGAGGATTTGCCGCACATCTTCAAACGGTTTTACCGAAGCCGTTTCTCCAAAGATACGCAGGGCGTCGGGTTGGGGTTGCCGCTAGCCAAAGCGATCATCGAAGCGCATAGCGGAACCATCGAGGTAGACAGCGTCTTGGGCGGCGGCACGGTTTTTACAATCAACCTACTGATTCCTACAACATTGTAGGCTGCAAGTCATATAATCGTAGGGTTACCGTGGTATCCTTTTCCTATCGCAACAGAAAGAAGGTGCCATCACAACATGGATTTACTGGAAGTCCAAGATCTTTGCAAAACCTACGGCAGCGGCGAGACCGCCGTGCACGCCTTGCGGCATGCGACGTTTTCCGTCCCCAAAGGTGAATTTATCGCCGTGGTTGGAGAGTCCGGCTCGGGCAAGTCGACGCTGCTCAACCTGATTGGCGCGCTCGACACGCCGACCAGCGGCCGGGTGCAAATCGACGGCACGGACATTTTCTCGATGAAGGAACGCAATCTGACCGTGTTCCGCCGTCGCAACATCGGCTTCATCTTCCAGAGCTTTAACCTCATCCCTGAACTGACCGTTGAGCAAAACATCGTCTTTCCGGTGCTGCTCGATTACCAGAAGCCGGATAAAACCTATCTGGAGGAATTGCTCACGGTGCTCGGCCTGCGCGAGCGCCGCCACCATCTGCCAAGCCAGTTGTCCGGCGGCCAGCAGCAACGCGTTGCCATCGGGCGCGCCCTATTCACTCGGCCGGCGCTCATTCTGGCCGACGAGCCGACCGGCAATCTGGATACGCAGAACACGAGCGAGGTCATCACCTTGCTCAAAGAGGCGTCCCGCCGATACGAGCAGACCATTTTGATGATCACCCACAGCCGTGCCATCTCTCAGACAGCTGATCGTATTTTACAAGTGTCCGACGGCGTATTGACCGATTTTGGGAGGTGCCGGGAGTGAAACACTATCTCAGCCTGATCCCCCTCTCCGCTAAGGTACGGAAACGGCAAAATCGTATGACCTTGCTGTGCATCATCATCTCAGTTTTGTTGGTCACGACCATTTTCAGCATGGCGGATATGGCCATCCGCATGGAAAAAACTCGCGTCATCCAAAGTCATGGCAATTGGCATGTGATGCTGAAAGAACCCTCCGACCAGCAGGTGGAGGAAATTGCCCAGCGACCGGATGTGGTCACTGCCCAGCGATACGACGGCTTGAACTTTGATTTATCCCAAGACTATTCCATTCAGGGAAAAACCTGTGTCATTGTCGGTGCAGATGATCAAATTCTGACGAAGATCTATGACGATCTGACCGAGGGCAGTTGCCCCTCAAACCAAAGGGAAATTTTGCTCTCCAACCGGTCCAAGGAACTGCTCCATGTGAAGGTAGGCGATCAAATCACCCTGCACACCCCTTCGGAAGAATATCTCTACACGATTTCCGGTTTTGGTGGAGATGTCACCATCAGCGACGATGCCGATGTGGTGGGAGCGTTTGTCAGTTGGGACGCCTTTCAAGACCTTGCCAAAGCCGAGGGGTATGAATCCGTGCCGGTCTGTTTTGTGCGATTCTCCGAAAACGCCAATCCCCGCAAGGTGATCACAGAACTGCGGCAAACCTACGGCTTTACGGCAGAAAATCTGTCCGAAAACACCGCCCTTCTGGGGCTGACCGGATTGAGCAGCGATCCGTATGTGATGGGACTCTATCTGGTAGCCGCCATCCTGTTCGTGCTGGTTTTGGCTGCAGGCGTCTTTATGATCGCCGGAAGTCTGAACAGCCGCACCGCGGAGCGGACCCAGTTTTTCGGCATGCTCCGCTGTATCGGCGCAAGCCGGGCACAGATCATGCACATCGTCCGGCTGGAGGCGCTCTTCTGGTGCAAAACGGCGGTCCCCGTTGGGATGGTTTCGGGTATTCTGATCACTTGGCTGCTTTGCGCCCTCCTGCGGTTTGGCGCTGGCGCAGAGTTCGTGCAGATTCCGCTCTTTGGCGTCAGCATCATCGGCATTTGCAGCGGTGTGGTTGTAGGCATTTTGACCGTGCTGCTGTCCTCCCTTTCCCCGGCCAGACGGCAGCGTCTGTCTCCCCGATTGCTGCGGTTACCGGAAACAGTAATCAAGGAAAGTCCGTGGCCCGTCCAGTGCAAAAGGGCTTTTTTCACATTGAGACGGCTCTTGGCATACACCACGCGGTCTCCTCGCCGAAAAATCTGCTGCTGATGACCGGCTCCTTTGCACTCAGCATCATCCTGATCCTGAGTTTTTCCGTTCTGGTGCAATGGGTTCAACTTGCCCTCAATCCGTTGCAGCCATGGGCGCCGGACGTCTTTTACAGCAGCCCGGAAAATCAGTGTGAGATCGATCCATCTTTTGCCGCCGAAGTGGCGCAGCAGCCCTATGTCAAGCGCGCCTTTGGCCGGATGTATCAAAGTCTCCCCGCAGTGTATGAGGGAAAATCGGGAACGATCGATCTCATCTCTTATGATGCGCAGCAATTCCAGTGGGCAGAGGAGGATTTAGTGTCCGGGGATATGGACGCGGTCCGGAACGGCCGCGGTGTCCTGACGGTTTTTGACAAAAGCAACACCCTGCAAGTCGGTGATGTCATCCAACTGGACAGCACTTCCCTCACGGTGGCCGGTGTTCTAGAGGACAGCCCTTTTGACACGTCGGATCAGCCCACGGTAATCTGCTCGGAGGCGCTGTTTACCGCTATCACCGGCGAGAATGCCTACGCGATTCTGGATGTGCAGCTGACCTCGGATGCTACACAGCAAGATATCAACCAACTTCAAGCTTTGGCCAATGGACAGTATGACTTTTATGACCGTCTGTCCCTAAACAAGGACACCAAAAGCACCTATTTTATGTTCTGCCTCTTTGTGTACGGTTTTCTGGTGGTTATCACCCTGATCACCATGATCCATACGGCAAACAGCATTGCCATGAGTGTGTCTGCCAGAACAAGGCAATATGGTGCTATGCGTGCCGTGGGTATGGACGGACACCAAATTCAAAAGATGATCACCACAGAGTCTGCCACCTACACCTTACTGGGGCTCGTTGCAGGCTTCGGTTTGGGCCTGCCGCTGCACTACTTTCTCTATGGGCAGATGATCTCCAACTATTGGGGCACAGCTTGGCATCTACCCCTTTCCTCCGTGGGCGGGATTTTGGTGCTGCTGGTATGTACTGGATTACTTGTTCCGTTGGCCCCGGGAAAACGAATCTGCACGATGGCAGTGTCCGAAACCATCAACGAATTATAACAATTTTCGGACCGGTACGCAGCGAATTCCTTTGCAGGCTTGTACACCGCCATGCCAAACAAAGCAGAAAGGCCATGCAGGGCATATCGCCCCGCATGGCCTTTTGCACGAAATGAGTTTTTCTTGCCACTGTCTTTTCGATGATGCTTATGCGTTTGCCAGCCGCTGCAAGATAAGCACCGACTGCTGGTGGGTAATCGGCGCCTCCGGGCGGAAGGTACCGTCTCCATACCCTTTCAAAATCCCTTGCGCTGCCATGCCAGCAATCACATCATGTGCCCAATGTCCGTCCGGCACATCCCGGAATGACTGCCCACCTGCTTTCGAGTTATCCTTTGCTAATGCAGACGCAATGACACAAAACTCTGCACGGGTGATTTTTTCCTGCGGACGATAGCTGCCGTCCGCATAGCCATTGAGCAGACCACGGTCATACAACTTGGCGAGCGTATTTGCCTGCGCACTGTCCGGTGATACACCAACAAAGCGTGCTAATTTCAAATGCTCTGCTGTGTTCTGATCAGCAAGGCTATCCGCCATGTTGTCCGGCTTCTTCCCAAATGCCCCGACCAGCATCACATGGTTGGAAGCCCGCGTGTTCGAGGACAAAACAAGCGCGCTCGGCCAGCCCTGCGGTAGCCATTCGCACGAGGATGCGCCCGTCCCCGCGGGCAGCGCGGCGATACAAGTCTCCGCGGCCTGCCGGAAATCACTGTAATCCGCACGACTGCTAGTGAACTCGGCCGCAACACCGGTACGATACAGCGCGCCATCCAGCAATACACGCATACGCATGAGCAACGCAGCATCGCCGTCCGGCGCGGTTTCCGCCGCATCAATGAAGTCCTTGTACAACATGGACGCACCAACAAAGCCCGCAGGAATACTATTCATAAATCGATTGGGCTGGGTGCTGGCCTGCAACATCATGCTGCATTCATAGTAGTACGGGTCGCTGTACTGCGCGCACAGCGCACTCTTCCGCTCGGTCAGAAAGACGCGCAGCGCGGCCGTATCCGCAAGCGGCGGGCTCTGCAGCCATACGGCAAGCGCCTGCACAGCCTCCCCCGTCTTGCCCGCTTCACCAGACCCACCAAGGATAAGCGGCGGGTGCAGGGTGTCCAGATCGTCATACCGCTCACCCGAAGCCATCCCCAGATAATCGGACAAACCAGCCACCTGCATACGGTCATTCAGCAATTCACACAACAGTCACCACAACGCGGCATCCCATTTTTGATCGTAACCGGGAAGTATAACGAAAAGGACGGAGCCTCACCCTGTTCCTCTTCGCTAAAATAATATGTTACTCCCTCTACGTTCTCGTTTATCTGGTTCATCGAGAACGGATCGTCCGCAAAATCTTTCAGATCCGGCATCGGCAGGCGGGCAAGCACAGTCGGATCGTCCGGCTGGTTCAGCCACGCGTTGAAATCCTCGATATCCCGCTTGACCTGCTCCAGTTCTGCGGCGGTCAGCTGCGGCTCGCAGGTTTCCGGCTGCGTCGCGCCGTTACCCAAAACCACTAGGGTCTGGTACGGGCTGTCCCTCCATTCGGCGGCAAGTGCCTTGAAGTAGTCCGGATCGTTCCGCAGACCGCTGATCACCTCCGCACGACCGACACAGACCAGCGGATCATTCGCATAGGCAAAGCCCGTGAACACCTCCTCGCGGCCGAACGGCTGCGCCGCTTCCTGTTGGTCGAGCGCGTCATCCAGCATATCGGCTGGGATGCCATTTTGCGCAATATCGGCAATCACTTGCTGTAGTGCCTCAACTGCCGCATCTTTCTGCACAATCGGCACCTGCGACAAAATGACATCGACATTGTAGACCCCGTCCGCATTGCTGCCTACTGTATAGACCAATGCGTCTGGAAATTGCGTGCGAAGCATTTGCTGCATAATCGCATCCTGCTCTGCTCATTAGGAAGCGATTGCACGGCATTCCGCTGGACTGGTGTACTTTTTCACTTTTTTCCGCGACGCCGCGGCGTGCAAGACGAAAATATCCGTCTTATGCACAGGGTTGTCATAAAACGAACTGGAATATACTGTTCTGACCAGAACCCTTGCCAACGCTTCCCCAAGGCGGTAGGTATGTATCAAATCAAAACGCTTCCATTCTCAAACCACGCAGGCAAGTGCATTCTGCAGTAGCTCTCCGCCTGTATTTCTCCATACACTTTGCCGTATCCGTTTGTCCTCACACTTCACCGTATTGACTTTTAAACACCCAAGAAGGTACGCTATCAGTATCGGAACAGAACCCGATTGTGTAGGCAACGCAATTTGCAGTCCGTAACTGCGGTACCAATCTTCACCCGTTTCACCAAAAAGCGTAAATCCGAGATTACGCTTTTCTTATGTATTGAAGTATCTGCCAACACTTTCTGCAACTCGTCCAATGGACACACGGTCAACTCATTGGTTTGCTCACAATATTCCGTCGGCTTGATTTGCTCTTGTGCGTATATCTTATTCTCGACCCCAACTGCACCGTATCCGCATATGAAAGCAAAGACCGCAAAGTTAGCACAAAGTGCGATCCTTCCTGTTTTATTTTCAAAACTTGGCACTCAATCAACCCGCGCTGATGCTCAGTCAGATACTGATAATAACTTTCAAAGCATTGTATCGCAGCCTGTATATAAAATTTTAAGTATTCTTGTACGCGAAATTCCTCCGCGCCTGATTGTTTTAGCAACTCCCTCATTCAAAACTCCATTTTTGCCGCCACAGACACCTCGCATAATTTACGCACATCAGTATTCCTGATATAATCATGTTTTCCCCCATCCAGTTCCAGAAAATCGTCCCGTTTCCAGTTTCTCGCATATAAAATCGGGCACGTAAAACCACCCTGCTGTCCTCTATTTCTTGCTTTCTTCTGTCAATTTTTGATACATCCGCATCAACTCTGCCACGCAGGATGTCTCGGTGGTGGTTTTGATGTCAAAACCGTAGGCGCGCATGACTGCCTTGTCGTTCTGCTGATGGGCCTTACGCAGTTCCGGGGGCATGGTGGTCTCATCGTAGAGATCGGCCAGGCTGGAGTCGGGATACAGGGCACGGGCATCCAGAATGGCTTGGGCAGTCTCCTCGATTTTAGTCTTTTGCGCATCGGTGGGCGTGGGCCATGGGAAGTTATTGTATACAACACTTCCTGAGTAACGATAGTCACTCTTTAATCGTCCACAAACCGTTCTCATCCATGCCATATGGACATTTGAAGTCATAATTCCAAAGTGGTAGAGAGTTGCATCTGGAACTATAGAGCAAGAATCACTTGCAATGATGTTACTTGGCATAAATCCGATAGGAACATATCGCCTGTTTTGTGAAGACACTCGGGGAACCATTAAATAATTCCCATCTGGCTGAGAAATAAAGAAAAATAAATGTGGCGTGTCAGCCTTTGCTCGTGTAGGAGACCGTTTCAAGTTTTGTGTAAACTGAAAAAACTGATATAAGATATGTCATTAGTTACTTTGGGCAGAGCCAATTTTTTGAGGTTCTGCCCTTGCTTGTATTAT
>DXEF01000037.1 GCA_019115085.1 Candidatus Agathobaculum pullicola
TGCGGGAAACGGAAAACGGAGAGGTGCTGACCAGTTTTCGTGACACCTGCTACCAGCACCAGGACGATCACATTATCAATCAAAGGGAGATGCTCATTGGGGGGAAGGTTTTTCATGTGACCTCTGTGTTCCCGATGGAGGCCACAGCAACACCCACAGACAAGCTGCTCTCACTCATTGACACAGACCTAAAGAAGGAAGCCCACAGCGTGTAAGGTTTCCGTGGACTTATGCAGGCCGGTGGGATATACTGTTCATACCCCATACCAGCTTGCCCCAGTAAAAGGAGGTTACAGATATATGGCAAGCCAGAAATACAACATCTTATACGGAAGACTCAGTCAGGAGGATGAGCGGCAGCGGGATGACCGGCAGAAAGAGTCCAACTCCATCCACAACCAGAAACTCTTCCTGGAGCAGTACGCAGCGGATCACGGGTTTGAAAACACGCTGTTCCTGGCGGACGATGGTTACTCCGGTACAAACTTTGACCGTCCGGCCTGGAAGAAAGTCATAGAAATGGTGGAACGGGACGAGGTGGAGACCATCATCGTCAAGGACCTCAGCCGCCTGGGACGAGAATACCTCCAGGTGGGACAGTACACGGAGATCTACTTCACGGAGAAAGGCGTCCGCTTCATTGCGGTCAACGACGGCGTGGATTCCCTGGTGGAGAGCAGCAACGACTTCAACCACATCCGAAACTGGGCCAACGAACTCCACGCCAAGGACACTAGCAAGAAGGTGCGCGCCATCAAGAAAATGCAGGCGGAGCGTGGAGAGCGGCTGGGCGGCAAACCGCCCTACGGCTACAAAAAGAAGGACAGGGACTCTAAGGAGATCATCCCCGACGAGGAAACCGCCCCCATTGTGCGTCGGATCTTTGACCTGTGCGCTGCGGGGAAGAGGCCGAACCAGATCGCCAGAATCCTGACCAGAGGGCAGGTGCTAAATCCCACCAACCAGTACTACCAGGCCACCGGAGTTGCCTGCACCAATCTGGATACCACTCGTCCCTACACCTGGTCCGGCAGAACCGTGGCTAAAATCCTGGAAAACAAGGTCTACATCGGGCACACGCTCAGTATGAAGAAAACAACGCTCTCCTACAAAAACAAAAAGCAAACCCAAAAACCAGAGAGCGAGCAGATCCTTGTGGAGAACACCCATGAGCCGCTCATCTCCATGGAGATCTGGGAGATCGTGCAGGATGTGCGGGAGCATAAGCGGCGGCCGCCCAAGCACATGGAGGAACCAAATCTGTTCTCCGGATTGGTCTACTGCGCCGACTGCGGTAAATACATGGTGCTCTGCCGTACCGGGAAGATGCGGGAGGATCAGTATTATTTCCGGTGCTCCACTTACGGCAAGCGCGGGAAAACCGCCTGCTCGCCTCATCAAATCCGTGATGCGGACCTGAAAGCTATTGTGCTGGATGATCTTCGCAGGGTCACGCACTTCGCACGGATGAAGGAGCGGCAGTTCGCCCAGTACATCAACCAGAGGAATACCGCAGAACTGCGCCGAGAGATCAACCGTCTGCAGAAGGAACTGGATTCTATGCGGCGGAGATACGATGAGTTGTCCGCGCTGTTCAAGCGTCTCTATGAAGACAATGTTCTGGGGCGGGTGACCAATGAACAGTTCCGCATGCTCTCCGCAGACTACAACGCCGAGCAAAAAAATCTGTCTGCCGCCATTCCGGCCAAGGAGGAACAGTTGGAGAAACTGAAAGCCTCGGCTGCCAACGTGGATGCCTTCATTGAGAAGGCCAAACGGTACACTACCATTGACGAACTGACGCCGGAACTGCTGCGGATCTTCATCCAGCGGATCGAAGTGGGAGAGCGGAGCAAAAAGCATTCCCGCTCCGCAGGACAAAGCGTCAGGATCGTGTACCGGGACATCGGCAGAGTGGGCAGTCCTATGCAGGCGGGAGAGCACGCACCGCACATCACAAAGCAAATCACAGATATTGAAGAAATCAAGCGACTGCTGGCATAAAACACAACAGGCGGGCAGATTCCGCTGTCCGCCTGTGTGCCTGACAATTCACAAGGTTCAGAAAATGTACCTATGGGAACTATCAGAAGGGTTCTCCTTTTTTATGTAATATAGCTATGATTTCTCTCCTTGCGCAACCAGTTGCAGGCCGGGAGCAAAGCGCAGCCAGCGTCCGCTGGCAAAGCGCAGCGTGAACAGGATGCCACGGCACAGCCAGTCGCCCACCATTGCGATCCAGATGCCGATAGCGCCCATCTGGAACACAACAGCAAGCACATAGCCGCTTCCAAGCCGCAGCAGCATCATAGATGCAATAGAGCATACCATGGGATAGCGTACATCATTTGCCGCGCGCAGTACGTTCGGCATGGTGAAGGACAGCGGCCAGAAGACCATGGCGCTGAAGTTATGGATGAAGATGAGCGTTTTGCCAAGCGCAAGCGCTTCGGGGGACAGACTGTAGATTTTCAATACCAACGGTGTGGCAAGAATGGTAGCCAGACAACAGATGGCAAAAATCAGATAGGTGATTTTCAGCAGCTTTTTCGCCATGCGGCGCGCTTGTTCGATATCCCCGGCCCCAATACACTGGCCAACGACCGTGATGATGGCAAGATTCATCGCCTGACCCGGAATGCAGGCCACTGCATCCAGGTTGTTTGCTACGGCATTGGCGGCGATTTGCGTGGTGCCGAACAGTGCAATCATGCTGACAACCAGAATACGTCCCAGCTGGAATAGGCTGTTTTCCAATCCATTCGGAATACCGATTTGTAAAATGCGGCGGATGAGCGCGTTGTCCGGACGGAAATGACCGCCCCGCCGCAGGCTGACGATGTGCTCCGGATGCAGCAGCAACACGGTGATGACAACAGTCGCGACACCGCGCGAAAATACCGACGACAGGGCGGCGCCCGCCACGCCAAGCCGGAGACCGAAAATCAGGACGGAATTGCCGATGAGGTTTACAATATTGATGAGTCCCGCAATCAGCATGGAGATGCGGGAATTGCCCTGTGCACGAAAGAGGGCTGCGCCGGCGTTGTAAATGGCGAGCACCGGGTAAGAGAACACGCTGACCGTCAAGTACGTGAGCGCACTGTCCATCACATCCGGTTCGATAGAGCCGAACAGCAGCCGAAGCAGCGGTGTACGTATCAGCATGACAAGTGCGCTCAATGCGACTGAGATACAGATAACAACAAAATAGAGTTGCCGGGCAGCATTGCAGGCACGTCGGTTTTGGCGTGCGCCGAGCAGCTGTGCGACAACCACCGCGCCGCCGGTTGCGAGCGCGGCGAAGATGTTGATAATCAATACATTCAGCATGTCGACCAGCGACACACCGGATACTGCCGCTTCTCCCACCGAGGATACCATGATGGTATCGGCAAGGCCGACTGTGATGGACAGCACCTGCTCCAGCACGAGCGGCCAAATCAGTTTTTTCAGTGCGGCGTTTGGAAATAATTCTTTGTTCGTTGGTGATGCGCCTCTTTTTCTATAAAATTACGCGATAAGCCTCGATCAGTCGTTCCAGCGACCATGCTGCGTTGGCTGGGCTGGTCGAGGGAAGCTGTGTAATAGGGATATGCAGCTGCGGCTCGATAAGCTTGCGATACAGCTCGGCGGATTTGCCTCCGGTGGCAAAAATGCGGGTGATTTCGCTTTCCTGTATCAATCGGCCGATGTCGTTCGGCACCGCGTTGCGGATGCTGGTGTCGGACGCGCCCGCGATGTCGCAGCGCGCAATGGTGTCCCACAGCGCGACATGATGTTTCAGACACATGGCGCGCTTGGCTTCGATCGTTAGTGGCACCTGTTCGCCCAGCACGGCGGACAATACGCGCCAGAAGCGGTTTTGCGGATGGCCGTAAAAAAAGCCGACCTCACGCGATTTCGGGCTGGGAATCGAGCCGAGCAGCAGTACACGCGAATGGCTGTCATATAGCGGCGGGATGGTATGGACAACGGTTTGGAGATTCATGCTTCCTCCTCTAAAACAGAGAGAAACGCGCGGAATGCGCTGGGCAGCGCGTACTCCACACGCAAATCGGACGGGCTGACGAAGGTCAGTTCTTCCGGCTGGTTTGCCAAATCAATGTAATATCCGTTCATGTGCCATTCCACATGGGTGAACACATGCTTGGCAGGATGCAGGGACAGCAGACGGGACACTTGCCAGCCGCGTGCAGCCAGTTCCGTGCGTGTTTGGTCGGGGGAGAGGTGGCCGTCCAGCGAAGGCAGCTCCCACAGGCCGGCGAGCAGACCAGAGGCAGGTCGCCGCATGAGTCCGACAAGCGAGCCGTGCCGTAACAGCAGAACGGTGCGGTTTTCGATGCGGCGCGCTTTTTTGGCCGCCCGCAGCGGCAGCAGGGCGGCGTTTCCATGGTGGTAACCCAGACATAGATGCTGCACCGGGCAGTCGCCGCAGAGAGGCGTACCGTTTGGCAAGCAGACCATCGCACCCAATTCCATCAGCGACTGGTTGAGGTCACCCGGTCGGTCGGTCGGCATCAGGGCGGCAAAACGTGCGCGGGTGCGCTTTTTGAATGCCGCGTCTGAGATAGGCGTGAAGTCGTTATCCAGCCGTGCTGCAACACGCAGCACGTTGCCGTCCACCGCGGGCACGGGAATACCACAGGCAATGGATGCGATTGCACCGGCGGTGTAGTCCCCGATGCCGGGCAGCGCAAGCAGCGCGTCATAATCAGCGGGCAGCTCGCCACCGTATTTCTCGCATACCTCGACCGCAGCGCGGTGCAGATTGCGCACACGACTATAATAGCCAAGGCCCTCCCACAGTTTGAGGTAGACGGATTCGTCTGCGGCCGCCAGTGCACGCACATTGGGCAGCGTCTCCATCCAGCGGGAAAAATAGCCGAGCACAGCCTGTACGCGCGTTTGCTGGAGCATGATTTCACTGACCCACACGCGGTAGGGGGTAGGTTGCACACGCCACGGCAGGTCGCGGTGACTCTGGTCGTACCAGCTTAGAAGTGGGGCGATGATGGCAGGGCTGACACCGCTCAATGCCGCATATCCTCCAGTGTTTGGCCGGTGTAGAACATGGTGAAAACCGCATCTGCGATATGCCTGTGCTCGTCATCATGTACTTCAACCATGTATACTGCGGTTTTCTTACCGCGTTTGCGTTCGTAGGCAACGGCAGTGAGTGTTTTGCCCAGACGGCCGGGACGATAGTAATGGATATTGCTGTCCAGTGTCACGGCCACCAGCCCGTGCGAAGCGGCGGCAGAGCCTGCCGCAATATCGCATAGCGTGAAAATAGTACCGCCGTGCGCGATGCCGAGCGGGTTGAGCAGTTCTTCCGTCAGGTCTAGTTCAACAGTTGCACCACCATCCTTGTCCAGCGTGATGACGCGCATATGCATCAGTTTGTTCAGGCCACTGGCTTCCTGACGCATTTTTAAAATTTTTTCGATTGTCATAGGGGCGCTCCTTTTGCACAAATATACATGGTGCAGCAGAGCAAGCCGCCGCACCATGTTTTTTATGTTCCTTTTTATTATATCGGTCCGTTACAGGTGCGTCAAGCGAAAATGAAGTGCGCATACAGATGAAAGGAAATTGTAGCTGTGAAAATATGACCACCATATATAGTTATAAATTCTAAAACAGGCAACCAAATCATGTAATAATCAGGTAAAAGGCGTAATTTGGGGAAATAGTGATGGAAATGCAACTTTTTCATTCTTTACAAGTGCGATTACAAGCTGTATAATAGACATAGTTTCGTGATGGGGTAGCAGAGATATGACCAGTGATTTTTCTCGTACACTCGCGCTTTTGCGACGGGAAAAGAAAATAAGCCAACGAACAGCCGCAGGTGACCTTGGGGTGTCGCAAGCACTCCTGAGCCATTATGAGAATGGCTTGCGTGAGCCGGGGCTGCCTTTTGTTGTGCGCGCAGCGGATTACTATGGGGTATCCTGTGACTACCTGCTGGGCAGGTCGATGGCGCGGGATGGTTCCGCCGTTCCGGTGGAGCGCATGGATGCGCAGGTACATACCGGCTGGGAGAAAAATCAGGTGGTGCAGGCTGTATCCTTGCTGATGGATTTGACGGAGCAGGTGGGGAGCAAACAGCTGCCTCATGAGGTGGAAGCGTATCTGTCGGTTGTGATTTATAAAGTGTATCGTTATCTGTATATGGCGGATCCATCTAATATTGAGGCGGTATTCCGTACCTCTCGGGAACAGTTTGAATACCTTTGCGATGCACGCATGAAGGAGCATGAGCTTCGGATTCGCACAGCGGCAAAGGGAGAAGCGGGCTTTGGTTTGGAATCGGAAACACTGCAAGGGCTTTCAATTGCGCCCAATGAAATCAGCAAACGCTATCCGGAGTTATCCGGCGCGTTTCTGACGGTTTTACAGCAGGTTTCGGACTCGATTGATGCCTTCGGGAAAAACATAAAAATCGGAAAATAAAAATGGTAAGTTGCAACATTAAAAGTAACTAACAATTTTAGATATTGACAAATTAAAATTGTTAGTGTTGCATATAAACATAAGCAAAACAAACAAAAAGACATACGTCTTTTTGACTACTTCCAGACATGGCAAACAGGAACCACCCATTCAGGCCGCTCCTAAGCAAACATATTCTGTTGTTCATAGAGTTATTGCTTGTCGAACCACGGACGGAAAACCATGTTAGAGGTCTGCCATCCAAGTATCT
>DXEF01000038.1 GCA_019115085.1 Candidatus Agathobaculum pullicola
ATATCTTGCAGTAAGTACAAATCTAATTTCTATTTTAGTATATTTTTGAGGTAATTGCAAGCATACCTGTATTATAACAATAGAAACCTTGCTGGAAAAGCGCAGCAATAGGATAGCAGGAGGAGAAAAAATGATTATTCAAAGTAAAAAGGTTTGGTTTGCCGATCAGTTTGTTGAAGCACAAATTGAGATGGAAGACGGGAAAATCACCGGCGTTAATCCGTATGGTACTAAACCGGTCGATAAGGACTACGGTAGTGAGCGTATTCTGCCGGGCTTTATCGATGTGCATTGTCACGGCGCATATGGTTTTGATACCAATGATGCGGAAGAGGAAGGCCTGCGCTACTGGGCGCGTAATATTGTGCAGGAAGGCGTGACCGGATTCCTGCCGACCACGATCACGCAGAGTGAGCAGGTGCTGACCGCGGCGCTGAAAAATGTTGCCAAGGTGGTTGGCGACGGCTATGAGGGCGCGGAGATTTTGGGCGCGCACTTTGAAGGCCCTTATTTGGACATGGGTTACAAGGGCGCACAGCCGGAGCAGTATATTGTCAAGCCCACAGTAGAGCAGTTCAAAAAGTATCAAGAAGCGGCAAACGGCCTGATTAAGTATATCACGATGGCAACCGAAACCGATGAGGACTTTGCGTTGACTCGCTATTGTAGTGAGCATGGCGTGGTGGTCAGCATCGGACACTCTGCTGCGACCTATGAGCAGGCAGTGATGGCGGTTGCAAACGGCGCCAGAACGATGACCCATGTTTATAATGGCATGACGCCGTTTAACCATCGCGCCAATGGTCTGGTTGGTGCAGCTTACCGCATCCGCAGCATGTATGGCGAGATCATCTGTGACGGCAATCATTCAACCCTTGCGGCGCTCAACCAGTTCTTCCATGAGAAGGGCGCGGACCACGCGGTATTGGTCACTGACGCATTGATGGCAAAGGGCAAGCCGATCGGGTCGAAGTTCCTGTTTGGCGGCAACGAAATCGAAATCTATCCGGACGGCAGCGCGCACTTGACTTCGACCGGCGGTCTGGCAGGCTCTACACTGTGTGTCAACAAGGGTCTGCGCATCCTGATTGAGGAGGCGCAGGTGCCGGTCAGCACAGCTATTAATGCCTGCACTAAGAATCCGGCGGCTTGTCTGGGTATCCAAGACCGTAAAGGTGCGATCAAGGTGGGTCTGGATGCGGATCTCGTGGTGCTTGACCGCGATTACAATGTGCTCCAGACATACTGCAAGGGAAAAGGAATGTTAGATGAGTAAGAAACAGCAAATCCCCAACACACAGTTATCCGGCAGAAATGTGTATACGGATAAGAAAAAACGTATTATTTATTATGACAGCCTGACGAAGCAGGGCTATGTGATTGAAAAGAAGAATGAAGGGAAGATCCTTTTCTTCCAGAATCGACTGGTCATCATCCTGTTTGCGGCCATTTTGTGCGCAGGTACGTTCCTCAACTGGATGCAGGCGACGCTTGCCGGCGTGGCATTATTCGCAGTAGTGGAGGTGTACTACCGCGCGGCCTTTTTCAAAAAGCTCGAGGTTGTCACGGATATGGATTTTGGACGCCGTTTGACGCCGCTGCAATCCATTGTTGCTAGAAAAAGCCGTGAGAAAGTGCTGGCGCTTATCGTGCTGTGGGCGGTTTTTGCAGTGCTTGTGCTGGTCAATGCTTATATGGAGCAGTATTCTCTTGGCTTGATGGTGTTCAGTGTGGGTTTGGCTATCATGGGACTGTATTTCTGTGTGCTGCATATTGTGGCACTGACCCGGATGAAGTGACAAATAAAAACCCATCGCGCAGGCGATGGGTTTTTACACGGACATGCAGGCTTCAGGCCTTGCCAGCGGAACCGCAGATGGCGATTTTGCCCTTGACCGTCTCAATAACATTTGCAATACCGACTTTGCAATATTTCTTCGGGTCAAACACATCCGGATCTTTCCGGAGATAATCCTTTACACCGTCACTGAACGCGATGCGCAGCTCGGTTGCAAAGTTGACCTTGCAGATGCCGCGGGTGATGGACTCTCGTACCGCGTCATCGGGAACGCCGGATGCACCATGCAGCACCAACGGGATGGAAACGACTTCGCGGATAGCGCTCAGACGGTCAAAGTCCAGTTTAGGCGTGCCCTTGTACAGGCCGTGCGCCGTGCCGATGGCAATTGCAAGCGAGCCGACACCGGTACGCTCGACGAATTCCTTGGCCTGCTGCGGGTCGGTGAACGGGTTGCCGTCACCTCCTTCGAGGTCGTCCTCCTTGCCGCCGACCTTACCCAGCTCAGCTTCCACACTGATGCGGGACGGCGCACAGGCATCGACGACGCGGCGGGTCAGTGCGATATTGTCCTCGAAGCCTTCGTGCGAACCATCAATCATGATGGAAGTGTAACCGGTGCGCAGCGCCTGCATGGCAAGGCCGAAGCTGTCACCGTGGTCAAGGTGCATGGCAACCGGTACGTCAGTGCGTGCAGCCGCCGCTTTTACCATCGCCAGATAGTAGTCCAGACCGGCATACTTGACGGTGGACGGCGTGGTCTGCAAGATGACGGGGGAGCGTAGCTCTTCCGCTGCACGAACGACAGCCATTACCATCTCCAGGTTTTCCACATTGAACGCGCCGACGGCATAATGGCCCGCCTGTGCGTCCAGCAGCATTTTTTCTGTTGTTACCAAAGGCATAAAATTGTACCCTCTTTCTCCTGCATAATGCGGGATGTTTTGATACAATTATTTTACCACAGGGGAATCCGGATGAAAAGCCTTGCCTCAGATAAATGCGATGTGAGGCAGGTTACGGAAAAATGCAAATGGATATTTGATAAATCCAATCAGAAATATGAAAATCGTGTTATCATGAACGCAAGACTGTATGGCTTTGCCGCAGGATTGCTGAAAATAAGAGGAGGAATTTTTGATGAATTATAATCCGCTGAAAAAGTTGGTAGAACTCCAGAAGCAGGGGAAAAGCGTGGGCATTTATTCGGTATGCAGCGCGAATGGCTATGTTATTGAAGCGGCGCTCAAGCGTGGCTTGTCGGACGGTTCTTGCGTGCTGATTGAGTCCACTGCCAATCAGTGCGATCAGAACGGCGGCTATACCGGTATGAAGCCGATGGATTTCAAACAGTTTGTGCTGGGCCTTGCGGACAAGGTCGGTTTTGACAAGTCCAAGCTGTTCCTCGGCGGCGACCACCTTGGCCCTCTGACCTTTGCAGGAAAGCCGGAAGCAGAGGCAATGGCGGACGCGGAGGAACTCATTCGTCATTATGTCGGCGCGGGCTTTACCAAGATTCATATTGACACCAGTATGAAGGTCGCGGACGATGACCCGAATACCCGCCTGAGCGATGAGAAAATTGCTCGCCGCGGCGCGCGTCTGGCACGTGTGGCGGAGGATGCCTATCACAAGCTGCTGGGGAGCGATCCGAACGCCATTGCGCCGGTTTATATCGTCGGCAGCGAGGTACCGATCCCGGGTGGTCAGGTCGGCGCGGATCAGGGTGTGCAGGTAACTCGTGTGGAGGACTTCAAGAATACAGTTGCGACTTTTGAGAACGCATTCCGCAAGGAAGGTCTGGACGAAGCATGGAACAATGTTATTGCGGTTGTCGTACAGCCGGGCGTGGAAGAAAAGGATAGCGGGTGCACCGAGTATGATCGTGCCAAGGCAGCAGAGCTGATGGCGTCGATTCAGGACTTCCCGAACCTCGTGTTCGAGGGCCACTCGACCGATTACCAAACCAAAATCAAGCTGCGTGAGCTGGTTGAGGACGGCGTAGGTATCCTCAAGGTCGGCCCGGCGCTGACGTTTGCGATGCGTGAGGGCATGTTCGCGCTGGCGTATATCGAGAAGGAACTGCTCTACGGTACGGATATCGAGCCGAGCCACTTTATCGAGGCGCTGGATGAGGCGATGCTCGCCGATGACAAGCACTGGAAGAAGCACTATCAAGGCACTGAGCTGGAGATCCGCATGAAGCGCAAGTTCTCCTTCTCCGACCGCTGCCGCTATTACATGCCGACTCCGTCGGTGGAGGCAGCCAAGGAGCGCCTGATTGGCAACCTGCGCAAGCTGGGTATCCCGCTCAATCTACTCAGCCAGTTCATGCCTATTCAGTACACCAAGGTGCGCGAGGGACTGCTGGAGAACGACCCGGTTGCGCTGGTTGAGGACCGTATCATCAACACGATGGACGAATACCTGTATGCAACGCATCAGAAAGACCTGATGTAAGCGTTAGGGACAATAAAAGAAGGACGGCGAAAGCCGTCCTTCTTTTATTTTGCACCAACTTTATTCCCAGTTTGCCCATATATCGGGCTGGTAGCCGACGGTGGCTTGTTTGCCGTTGCGCACGATGGGCGTTTTGAGCAATGTGCCGTCCTCAAGCAGCTTTTCCTTTTTGTCCTCGTCGTAAGCAAGATAGGCGAGCGAAGCATAGCCCTTACTTTTTTCGTCCAATACCGCGTCCAGTCCGCCCACGGCTTTGAGCACGCTATCCAGCTCGCCGCGCGACATACCTTTTTGCGTCAGATCAATCATCTGAAACTTGATGCCGCGTTCTTTAAACCAACGTTGTGCCTTTTTCGTGTCAAAGCACTTGTTTTTGCCGAAAATTTGAATATTCATTGCATCCTTCTCCTTTGCCATCAGTATAGCAAAGCACGCGGCGGGACGCAAGAGCAATCCGTTATTGTTTGGCGCGCCGTGACAGGCGCAATACGCCGTAGGAGTGTGAGAAGGGCAGCAGCAGTACGCAGGAGAGCGCAGCGCAGCGTCCGAGTTCGCAAAGCAGCAACGGAACCGCGAAAAAAACTTCGCCGTGGCGCGCAAAATCACCGATGGCAGCAAGTCCAGCCGCGGAAAAATTGGGGTAGGGTAAGAGGGCGGCGGTGTGCACACCAAGAAGGAGTGTCGTGCGCAGTGAAATCAATGCAAACAGGGCGCCGCCGGCGGACAAGCCGCGCGCGGCAGCGCCGGAAAGCGACTCCGGCAATGATAAAGAGAGTGCAAGCGATGCGGGCAGCAGGCGCAGTAGGATGCGGCCGGTCTCGCGCGGCAAGGTTGCGTCAGGCATAATCCAGTACACCGGCTGAAGCTGTGAGACGGTCAATACACCGCTCAGTATGATGATGACACCGGCGATCCAAGCCACCGGCAAGGCCCACATCGCGCAGCGGTTGAGCCCTGCTGTCGCAGCAAGCAGAGTGCAGACCGTCAGAACCAGAATCAGGCTCCAGAGGGGACGGGTAGAAAATACTGTGCTGCGCAGAAAAAGGCCCATGCGAGCAAGGGAGGATGCAATTGGCCAGAGGGAAAACAGCGCAAGCAGCCATTGCAGCAGATGAGATTTCTGCCAGACGGGGGCAAGGTGTGCGCCGCCCGCGCATAGGAGCGCGCAAATGAGACTGGCCAGTGCTGCGGCGTACACGGTTTGTCCGCTTGTAGGGGTGTATAGGATTTCACTTAAGGGAAGCAGGGCGAATAGGGCTGCGCCCCAGCGCGGGAACAGACGTTCACGCATGTGTACCGCCTCCAATCTCGTCGCCGTCAAGGAAACAGGACAGGCGTTCGTTTGCAAAAACGGCCGTGCCAGCAGGCGAGGTCTGGCCGAATTCATCTAGATATAAGGCAGGCAAGATGGCGGTGCCATCAGCGTGCAGCACTTCGGAAACGCGATAAAGCGGCATGTCGGGCAGCGTGCCCTCCTGCGCGGCGCGGTCGAGCAGTTCGCTGAGCGCATAAACTTCGTCGTCGCTTTGCAGCAGGTCGGTTGCTGTGCCGTCGCGTACAACCGCGACGCGCAGGCTGAGGCGCACGTCATTTTCCGTGCAAAGGTAATCCGCCAGCGGCAGGATGCTCTCCTCCGCGACACTTTCGCTGATGAGCAGTACTTGGGCGTGACTCAGATATAGCTCTCCGGGCAGGATGTTGCTCAGGTTTGTCAGCAGCTCAGGCAAGTCACGTCCGGTGGCGGAAAGATAGGCGGGCGAGGCTGCGTCATCCAGACTGTCCTGCCGTACCACTTCGGCAGTCAGCCGGTAGACATCGTCCTCCCGGTCGAGTGCGAGCGCGGAGACTGGTGAGACCTCACGCGCACAGCCGCATAGCAGCAGGGAAATTAGCAGCAATATTCCGGGCAGTTTCAAGGTTTGTCCCCCTTTGATGAATTCCGTTTGACCGCAAAGCGGTCATGCCGCATAAAAAACCATGGTGCGCGCAGCCATGCGTCCTCCTGCTCGGCCTGCACGCGCGGGATGAGATTCAGTAGATACGGTACCGAGCATGAGTGCATCCGGCAAAGCCATGTCAGCACCAGCGCGAGTGCGAGACTGACACCGTATAGACCATAAGCGGCAGCGCCCGCCAGCAGTGCAAAGCGCAGCCAAAGAGCCGCAGTTTGCAGCTTGGGCACCATCAGCCCGGTCACGCCCGCAATGGCGACTACAATGACGGTGGGCGCAGCGGCAAATCGCGCCGAGACCGCAGCCTGTCCGAGTACCAGACCGCCTACAATGCTCATTGTCTGGCCCATCGCGCCAGGTGTGCGCGCACCGGCCTCCTTGAGCGCTTCCAGTACAAGCAGCAGCAGAAAGGTCTCCCACCCGATTGGCAACGGCACGCCGCGCTGCGCCGCGGATACGGCAAACAGCAGACGTGCGGGGACCAATTCGCGGTGGTACAGCATCAGCGCAACGTAGACCGCGGGAAAGGTGATGGTAAAGATAAAGCCGGCTACGCGCAGCAGGCGGGACAGGTTGGCCTGCAAAAAGTTGATATAATAATCGTCGTTGGACTGGAAGCACTCCTGAAACAGAAAGGGAGCGGTCAGCACGACCGGACTGCCGTCTACTACGATGGCGCAGCGGCCCTCCACCAGCCGCGCGGCGACTACGTCTGGGCGTTCGGTCGTGCCAAGGGTAGGGAAGGGTGACAAGCGGTGGTCACGGATGCGCTCAGCCAGATAGTTGGCGTCGAGCACGCTGTCGATTTCAAGCGCTTCCAGCTTGCGCTTGAGATGAGTGACCAGCTTTTGCTCGCACACACCAGCCAGATAGCACAGGCAGACGACCGTATTGGTGCGGCTGCCGATGCGCAGAAAGGTGAATTTAAGCCGTTTATCGTTCAGCCTGCGGCGGATGAGGGCGAGATTGGGCATAAAACACTCGGTGAAGCCTTCGCGCGGGCCGGAAAGCACACGCTCGTTTTCTGGCTCGGACGCGCTGCGCACGGAAAACCCCTTGGTGTTGACCACGACCGGTCGCGCCTCTCCCTCGGTGAATACTACTGTATCGCCATACAGGAAGGAGGCAAACAGCTTTGCCATGTCGGTTTCGACACGGCTGTCGTTGATTTGCAGCACGGTTTGGCAAAGTGTTTCCGCCGAAGCGCGGGACAGGTCAGAGCACACAATCGGTCGAATGACGCTTTGGTTGATGGCGATGTTATTGACCATGCCGTCAAAAAAGAATACCGCGCAGGAAAGGCCGGCGTGACTGATCGCACGACGTGTGACAAAGGTATTGTCTCCCTGAAAAATTGTCTGCATCAGGCGGATATTGCTTTCCAAATCGGTGGAGAATGTGATGGAATCCATGGTTTCACCCCTTATTGGGGGTATTTTGTGCCGTATTGGGCAGTGTTATACGTTGTTGAGGTCATCCGCCAGCGTCTGACCAAACAGACGGATTGCGGCGAGTGCTTCCGGCATGGTATTGCCCGAGGAGCCGACCTCAACCAGCATTGAACCGGTTCGCACATGCTGGTTAAAACGCTGTGTGCGCAGGTTGACCGGGCGCATCAGTCCGGGATAAGCGCGGTTGAGTTGATATTGCAGGCCGGTGATATAATTCAGATTGTCCTGCCAGTTGGGATGGGTTAATCCGCCGTCGTCCGTGCCGACAACGAACATCAACTGCGCCATTTCCTCGCCGTCGATCGTGCAGGCGGTTTTGTAGGCCTGCCCGTCGTCCGTCAGGATGGAGTCACGATGCAGGTCAATCACGATTTGAATGGACGGATAATCGTCTAATGCCTGTTCAATGGCAGCGAGCGAACGGTCATACGAACCGGAATAGGCCGGAGAGTCAAAGATATCACGGATATGTACGGTTTCGATCCCGTTATCCTGCAAAATGCTTTGCAGCTCGTCACCCACGCGCACAACATTATAACGGGTGTCGGTTGTGCGCTCGTTTTCGGTTGGCGTATAGGGGAAGGCGGCATCCGGTGTGTAGCTTTCACTGCCGTGCGTATGCACGATGAGCACCTGTGGGCCGTCCCCGCTGACATGGATGGCGGCATCCGATGCCAGACAGGCCGCCACATCAACCGCATAGGAGGTTTCGTTATTGATGGTGATGGTGGCGGCCTTATCTGCGGCATCCAGCACCGGATTGTCGTTTTCTTCCGTTTGCGGAATATAGGTGCTTTCCGCAAGCGGGCTGTCGGCATCCTCGCTGCGGGCGGATGCCGCGGTGCGCGGGACGAAAACCGCAGCCTGATTGGGTGATAGACCGAGTTCAAGCGACACTGCGCGCAGAATGAAATCGCCGTTTCCGGCCAGACGGGTCAGCGCCTGCTGCGCGGTGGATTCGCCGCCCATGCGTGAAAACAGCAGCAGCGAGGCGGCAATGCACAGTGTAACGGCGGCAGGCAGACCGATGCCGCGCCGCCGCCGAGAGGATTTTCTATGTCTTTTCATCGTTGCCACCTCCCTGCGTTTTGTTCTATCATACGCCCGTCCTTGCGCGAGTATGACCGAAAGATGGCGGGAAGTTCAAGACAAATATAAGTCGATGTCGCTGACGGTCAAATGGGGGTGCAGCGCCATATTGACAGCGTAGCCAATAACGCGGGCGATATCGGCGACTTCGCGGTCGATGTCACGCGTGGTGACCATAACCGGAAGGGAAAGGTCGTCAAGCGCTTCGCAGGAGGGGCTGCCGAGCTGTGCGGCGATTTCGTGTGCGAGTGTCGCGCCGTCGACAACAGTGGGTACGCCGATGGCGATAACCGGCACACCGAGCGTTTCACTGTTGAGTGCGGCACGTGCGTTGCCTACACCTGCACCGGGCGTGATGCCGGTATCGGCCAGCTGAATGGTACGCAGCAAACGGCTGAGTCGTCCGGCGGCAAGCGCATCCACCGCGAGTACTGCGGCAGGCTGTACGCGGTCCAGCACACCGCAGATGACTTCGCCGGTCTCCACGCCTGTCTGGCCCAGCACACCGGGCGCAAGAGCGGACACCGGCCGCCAGGAAGAAAATACGTCCGGAACCTGCTCGACCAAATGGCGTGTGGCGATTACATGGTCGATTGCCTGAGGGCCGATGGCGTCCGGAGTAATCATGCGGTTGCCCAGACCAGTGACCAGAACCGGACCGGAGGCTGCGCTGTTCGGCAGCAGTTCGCCCAGCAGCGTACTAAGCGCGCGGCAAGCGCGTGGAAAGGCATCCTCCTCGCGCCGAACGAGCGCATCCAGTTCCAGCGTCACATATCGTCCGCAGGGCTTGCCGATTTCCTGCGCTGCGTGCTCTGTTAAGATTTCGACTTCGCTGACTGAAAAGCCTTCAATTGTGCGGTCGGATTGCCGAACCTGCTGCAAGTCGGCTGCATGAGACAGGTTTTGAACCGCTTCGACTGCCAAATCTGTGCGAAAAGCCATGTGTATTCACTCCTTTTTTGAGTATTTTACGGCACGTCGGATTTTTTATACAGAATCATGGAAAAAAGACTTGCATTTTGGAAAAAGTGATGGTAGAATAGAAACACTGACGAATAGAAAACGAAGGAGGTGTTTTCGGAATGCCCAACATCAAGTCTGCAAAGAAGCGTGTTAAGGTGAATGCTGTCAAGGCGATGAACAACCAGATGGCTAAGAGCGCGCTCAAGACCACGCTGAAGAAGTTCGATACGGCTGTTGCTGCCGGCGATAAGGCGGAAGCGACTGTTGCTTATACGACCGCTGTCAAGGCGGTTGATCAGGCGGCTGCCAAGCACCTCCTGCATAAGAACAACGCGGCCAACAAGAAGAGCAAGATGACTGTCAAGCTCAACGGCATGGCGTAAGAGTTCATGATAGAACAAAGAAAAGTCCCGAGACAAAAGTCTCGGGACTTTTGTCTTAATCAGATCAGATTTAAGAGAAGTCTGGTCAATATTTAGACAAATATCTAAATAATGCTTGACAGATATGCGTGAGTGTTGTATCTTTCAATTAGATAATAGTCTAAATGATGGGAGCGAGATGCGGATGATGATTGCGGCGTGTGCAGTGCTGTTGATATTGGCGGCATTGATTGTGGGTCAGGCGCGAATTTTGGCGCGATGTCGGTTTTGGTGCAAATCGTGCGGCGCGTTGTTTTCTCTTCCGTGGACCAAGCTGTTGTTCCGTCAGCATGTCAACGAGGAGTGGCGTCTGACTTGTCCGCATTGCGGCAGCAAGGGTTGGTGTCCGGCACGCCGCCCGAGAAAGGGTGAGGATGTAAGATGAGTTTTCAGCAGACCTTCAAAGCCCTGTCCGACCCTATCCGGCGGGACATTCTGGGCTTACTGCGTGCAGGCCCCATGGCGGCAGGGGAGATCGCCGCGCATTTTACGGTTTCCGGCGCGACTATTTCACATCATTTGTCGATTTTGAAGGATGCCGGTTTGGTGATGGATGATAAACAGGGAAAATACATTTATTACGAACTGAACATGTCCGTGGTCGATGAGATTCTGGAATGGATCACGGCGTTGAAAGGTGGTAACAGCAATGAAAAAGATCGGTAAAGGGCAAGTGACCGTGTGGATTTTGGCGGTTCTTCCGTTGGTGCTGGCGGCAGCCGTATATGCGCACCTGCCGGCGGAAATTCCGATGCAGTGGGATTTTAGGGGCGGAGTTGAATATGAGCCCAAGTGGCATCTGTGGATTGTGGCGTGTCTCGGTCCGCTTCTGGCAGTCCTGTTTTACTTTATGCCGCGATTTGATCCAAAAACACGCAATTATACTAAGTTTTTCGGTTCGTATCTTGGCTTTCAGGTGGTTATGATGCTGTTTGTTCTGGTAATGAACGGTATCTGTGTGGTGGAGGGGCTGCGACCGGGCACGGTCGATGTGGCGATGGTGGTCTGTCTGGTGGTCAGCCTGATGATGGTATATTTGGGAAATGTTATGCCGAAGTTTCGCATGAATTGGTTTTGCGGCATAAAAACCCCATGGACGATGTCAAGTGAAACCGTGTGGAGCCGTACACATCGTGTTGCCGGAAGGATGTATTTCGCGGCAGGTATGTTAGGTGTAATCGGTGCGTTTTTTCCCAATAACATCGTGCGTTTCGTGATGCTGGTGGTGCCTCTGTTGACAGCGTCACTTGTGGCGACGGTGCTGAGTTATCTGTGGTACCGTGCGGAGCAGCGTACATGCTGATGCGCAGGCAGTATAGCCTTCCCCACGCACAGAGATGACAAAAAGAGACGGAAAAAGAGGGAAAAACGTGGGAAATTACGGATAATGAAAACCGAAATAAGAATTTTATTCAACTTTTAACTTGCCAAGTGGGGACAAATGTGCTATACTTTTGCAGTAAGTTTGCATTGGTGGAGGAAATCCCCCATGTTGTTCACCTTACGGCAAGGAGAAGATTATGACAAGAACGCGTAAGCTGGTGGCAGCGATGCTGCTGGTTGTCGTCGTTGCAGTAAGCGTACTGACCGCTGCGCTTGCGACGGACGACACGGAAACCTATGCGTATTTGCCCGATCACTCTGTCTATTTCTATGACGTTACAGAGAAGTACGCATGGGCTCACCGCGAAATTGATACGCTTGCGGTAGCAGGGGTAATCAAGGGAAGCGGTAATCATTTGTTTTATCCGGGCAGTGCCATTACCCGGGCGGATTTTATTGTGATGCTGGATCGTGCTTTCGGTATGAGCGAGGCGCTGGACAGCGGTCTGATTGATTCCAGCGGCACCTTTGTGGATGTGCCGGGCAATACCTATTACAGTAAGTCCGTCACTGCGGCAAAGGCTTTTGGCGTGGCTACCGGAACGGACGATAACCGTTTTCTTCCGGAGCAAAACATGACACGGCAAGACGCTATGGTGTTTCTCAAGCGTACGCTCGATCGCACACAGCTGACACTGCCGGCGGACAATCTGTCGGGGTATTCGGATGTCGATCAGATTTCCAGTTACGCCCGTGACTCGATTAGTGCATTGGTCAATGCAAGGGTAATCAGCGGTTCAAACGGTAAGCTGAACCCGACCGCGAATGTCACCCGCGCAGAGATGGCGGTCATGCTGTATCGCGCAACTCATTTGCTGGATGCCGGAACAAATGCGGTGTACCAACAACGCGGCAATGTGGTGAATGTTTGCATCGGCGCGCAGAGCTACTGTGACGTGGTTATTGAGAATTATGATTCCGGCCTGCAGTATGAGGGGTTGATGCAATATACCAATCTGCGGCAGGAGGATGGTGTGACGTATATCACGCTGACGGGCCAGCAGGAGATCAACCACACTGTGTCCTATGCCAATGGACAGTTTACCTTCACCGTTCCGCAGGATGACAGTGAGTTTATCTTGCCTGCGGCGGCCGATTGCGTGGCGGTTGATGTAACGCAGCCGTACCATCAGATTGATGCACCGGTCAGTACGGGGAATGGGTATCGCCATTGTTATCCGTCTGTCGTTAACGGCGAGGTTGCGGTAATCTATTATACTACCGCATAAGAGAATATGAAAAATCCACCGGATAGTTCCGGTGGATTTTTTGCTTTTTAGGCTGTCGCCAGATGTAGGTCATCGTAGTGGATAACGTGAAAGATATAGAGCAGTGCGGTGGTTTCAAAGCCGATTTTGCGCAAAACGGCACGATGGTTTTCGGCCAGAGATGATAGTAAAAACGCGCTGGAAAATGGAAGCCTTGAGCGTATCCTTATATGAGCTGACCAGAATACCAAACAGTTGGAACGCGCAAGGCAGAATCGCGGAATAGTCAGCAACAAGTGGCTCCATGCTGGACAAAAGTTTGAATTCGCCGATATGAGTCCGGATAAACTGGCCAAAGCCGCGACCGTCCGAAGTGCAGTGATGATATTCCAAATAGATGGTGTCATCTTTATAGTCGCACAGAAACAGATAACCGGTGGTATCCTCTGAACCGATATAGTACGGGGAGAGGTCAATCATTGGCAGTACCTTAAAATTGCGCCTTTCAGCAGAGTATCTTGATAGGCTTCATTTATAACAGATACCTCCCATTACAATTAATATTATAAATTAGATTGCGAAAAAACAGTGAATTAACGCAGAATTAAAAACAATAGATATTTTTAGTACAGTCTCTGAGATGAAATCGTTTCCCGGTCCCACTTATCATGAAAAGGCATACGCTGAATGGGAGGGATTTATGTGGTTACGATTAGTTTGTGCATGATTGTGAAAGAGGAAGAGGAGGTTCTTGCGCGGTGTTTGGATAGTGTGGCGGAGATTGCAGATGAGGTGGTAGTTGTGGATACCGGATCGTCTGACCGAACAAAGGAAATTGCTGAACAGTACGGACGGGTTTTGAATTTTGAATGGTGTGATGATTTTGCTGCTGCGCGTAATTATTCGTTTGCGCAGGCAACAAAAGACTTCATCCTGTGGCTTGATGCGGATGATATCATCACACCAGAGGATAAAGGGCGATTTTTGCAGCTGAAACAGGAGCTGGATGAGACAACGGATGTGGTTATGCTGCCGTACCATACTGCTTTTGATGAGCGTGGCCACCCGAGCTACACCTATTATCGAGAGCGTTTACTGCGGCGCGCGGCAGGTTTTCAATGGACAGGTGCGGTGCATGAATGTATTGCACCGTGCGGGAAAATTCTGTATGCAGACGCGGCAGTAACACACCGGAAAGAAAAAATGTCGGACAGTGATCGCAATTTGAAGATTTATGAACGAATCCTGTCGCGCGGTGAGCGTTTGGACACGCGTGGACAGTTTTATTATGCGCGTGAGCTGATGACGCATCGGAGATTCACGCAAGCGGTTTCGGCATTTGAGGATTTCTTGCATAGAGCGGATGGCTGGGTCGAAAATCAGATTGAAGCGTGCAGAAATCTGGCAGATTGTTTATTGGCACTGGGGAACAGAGGGCAAGCACGGCAGGCGCTGGTGCGCTCATTTGCGCTGGATAGCCCGCGTGCGGAAACCTGTTGCGCGCTTGCAGCCTTGGAAATGGAAGACGGTAGGCCGGAACAGGGGCGGTTCTGGTATGAAACCGCTCTGCGCGTTCCGTATGCAGAGCAAAATGGTGCTTTTGTCAAGCCGTTGTGCTATGGATATATTCCGTGTCTGGGGTTGTGCATGTGCTGTGATCGGCTCGGGCGGTATGCAGAAGCAGAAGAATGGAATGAACGAGCTGCGGTATATTGTCCAGACTCTCCGGCGGTTGCTTACAATCGGCGGTATTTTGCAAGCATGCAGCGATAGACGGTGGCAAGGGGAGCGGAAGAAGCATAGGCTGAAATGCCGAATGCTTTTTCGGCAAATTCCTCGAAAGGAAGAATGATATGTATCATCGCCCTCAATTCGGCGGATATGGCGATAGATATCGTGCATCTGACGAATGGACAGAATCGCTTTGCGGCGACTGTGGCGCAGAAGGCAGACGCGGCCCCACCGGCCCGACCGGCGCTAAAGGTCCAGCTGGGCCGCGCGGTTACCGCGGTGAGCGCGGGCCAATGGGACCTATGGGTCCGCAGGGGCAGAGGGGCGCAACGGGAGCTACTGGAGCGACAGGTGCAACTGGAGCAACCGGCCAGCGTGGAAGCACTGGCTCCACTGGTGCAACCGGCTCGACGGGAGCTACTGGTCCTGCGGGTGGTCCAACCGGCCCGACAGGTCCAAGCGGTCCGACCGGCCCGACAGGTTCGACTGGTGCAACCGGCCCAACTGGCGCGACTGGTTCAACCGGTCCGAGCGGTCCGACAGGTGCAACTGGTGCAACCGGCCCGACCGGCCCGACAGGTGCAACTGGTGCAACTGGCCCGACCGGCCCGACAGGTGCAACTGGTGCAACCGGCCCAACCGGCCCAACTGGCGCGACTGGTCCAACCGGTACGAGCGGTCTAACAGGTGCAACTGGTCCAACCGGCCCGAGTGGTCCGACCGGCCTGACAGGTCCGAGCGGTCCGACAGGTGCAACTGGTGCAACCGGCCCGACAGGTCCGAGCGGCCCGACAGGATCAAGCGGTCCGACCGGCCCGACAGGTGCAACTGGTGCAACCGGCCCGACCGGCCCGACAGGT
>DXEF01000039.1 GCA_019115085.1 Candidatus Agathobaculum pullicola
TTTCCTATGACCTTGTAGGAATACTCCCCGCGTCTTTACTGATTGACCTGCAAAACGGAGAAACGGCATAGCCGAAGCTACGCCGTTTCCTGAAAACATTCTTATGCTGTTTTATGCGTGCCGCCCCGAAGGCGGTTCTTTTCTGTTTGGTTGCGCCCTTATAGGAAGGAAAGGGAGCGTCTTTTTATGCACAGGGTTGTGGATGCTTTGTTAGGCGTTTGTCAGCGGGCGGCGGGACAGGATAAGGCCCAACAGCAGCCCTGTAAGCGCGGGCAGCACCCAGCCGAAGCCTGTTTTCGTCAACGGCAAAGCCGTGACCGCATTCGTCCAGAACGGGATGGACAGACCGCTGTGCACCAACGCCTCCGTCACGCTCTGCACGCAGGTCAGTCCGACGGTCAGCGGATAGACAAGACGGAACGCCGCCAGCTGCGGCACGAAGGACAGCGCAATCAGCGCGATGGCTGCCGGATAGATCGCGCCCAGCACAGGTGTGGACAGGCGGATGATACCGGCAAGGCCGATATTGCTGACCACCATGCTGGCTGCTGAGAAGAATGCCGCAAACGCTCGGTAGGACACGCGCGGAAACAGGCCGTGGAAGTACTCGCTGACACAGGAAATCAGTCCGATGCAGGTGTTCAGGCACGCAATCAGGAAAATGGCGGCAAGCAGCACCAAACCGGGTGTGCCGAACAGCGCATAGGCAAGCGAGGAGAGTGTATCCGCGCCGGTCTTGCCGCCGGGAAAGGCCGCGCCCGACAGCGCGCCCGCGTGCGTCAGCATCGCGTAAATCGTCAGCAGCAGCGCGCCCGCAATCCAGCCCGCGCGGATGGTGCCGCGCACAACCTGTTTATCCTCCGCAATGCCCTTGGCGCGGATATTGAGCGCGATGACCGCACCGAAGTTGAGCGCCGCGATGGTGTCCATCGTCTGGTAGCCGCCGAGAAAGCCCACCGCGGCAGGCAATACGGTGTACTGCGCCGTCGGCACACCATAGTGCGCGGCGACCGGATGCAGCAGGCAGCCCGCAAAAAGCACAACAATCAGCACAATCAGCGTCGGGCACAGAATCTTGCCCAAGCGGTCGGTCAGCTTGTCCGGCCGCAGCGCGACGAGAAACGCGACCGCAAAGAACAGCACCGAGTAAACCGCCTGTTTTGCTGCTCCGCCGCCCACCATTGGCGCAAACATCTCAAACGAAGTGCTGGCCGTGCGCGGAATGGCAAGGCATGGGCCGATGGACAGATAGATGAGCAGGGTGAACACCGCGGCAAAACGTGGATACACCCGTCCGGCGAGGGCGGAAAGGCCGCCCGACCGGGCCACCGCAATTACGCCCAGTACAGGCAGACCGATTGCGCTCATGGCAAAGCCAAGAAAAGCCAACCATGCGGCGCTGCCAGCCTCGGCACCCAGAAAGGGCGGGAAAATCAGATTGCCCGCCCCGAAAAACATGGAAAACAGCGTAAACCCGACTAAAATCAGGTTTCTGCCGTGCAGCTTTTGCATAGAAAAGTCCCTCCTTATGTGACCAACCCCTATTATACCCGATGAGATGGCGTTGTCAAACAAGTGACCGTCACGCAAGAAAAAAGACCGCGTAAAGCGGCCTTTTCTCTTATCGGGATACTTACTTTTTCATGATGTCCTCATCATGCGCGGCGCGTGCCACGATACCGGAGAGGAACAACAGCGCGATCAGGTTGGGGAACACCATCAGGCCGTTAAACAGGTCGGACAGATTCCAAACCAAATCCACCTTGAGCGCGGAGCCAATGACGATGCACACAACCACGATGGCAGCGTAAAGTCTGGTGGCCTTCTGACCAAACAAAGCCTTGACGTTGGTTTCACCGAAGAAATACCAACCGATGATGGTCGAGAACGCGAAGAACAGCATACAGACGGCGACAAACGCGTTGCCGAACGCGCCGAGCGAGAAGTTAAACGCCGCCTGTGCCAGTGCCGTGCCCTGCAATGCACCCGGTACGCCCGCCTGCAGCTGGCCCGAAGTCAGAATGACCAGTGCGGTCAGCGTCAGCACGATAAAGGTATCGATAAATACAGAAACAATGGCAATTTCGCCCTGATCCTGCGGCTTTTCAACCTTTGCCAG
Source organism: Candidatus Agathobaculum pullicola (assembly GCA_019115085.1). GTDB lineage: Bacteria > Bacillota > Clostridia > Oscillospirales > Butyricicoccaceae > Agathobaculum > Agathobaculum pullicola. The sequence goes on from DXEF01000039.1 coordinate 2,120, forward strand.
CGCGTGCGCGTGCGGGGTCGAGCCCATGCCGGCCTCATTGGAGAACAGGCCGCGCGCCACGCCGTAGCGCATGGCTTCGCGCACGGTGATGCCGACCGCGCCGCCGAGGATGGCCTGCGGATCAAACGCCGCAACAAAGATGGAGCGAAGGGCGGGGATAATCGCGGCGTGGTTGATGCACAGAATGACAACACAGCCGACCATATAGAAACCGGCCATCACCGGCACGACCTTTTCGGTAAACGCCGCGATGCGGCCGACGCCGCCGAGGAAGATGAACGCCGCAATAACCGCGCAGATCACGCCGATGATACGCTTGTCTACACCGAAAGCGTTCTGGAATGCCTCGCTAATGGAGTTAGCCTGCACCATGTTGCCGGTGAAGCCCAGCGCAAAGATGATGGCAATTGAGAAGAAGCCCGCGAGAAACTTGCCGAACTTGCCGGTAAAGCGCGCTCGAATGTAGTAGATCGGGCCGCCGGTCACATGCCCTGACTGGTCGACCGTTTTGTACTTTTGCGCGAGCACAGCTTCGCCATAGATGGTCGACATGCCGAAGAACGCGGAAAGCCACATCCAAAAGATAGCGCCCGGGCCGCCGGAGTAGAGCGCAGTGGCCGCGCCCGCAATGTTACCCGTGCCGACCTGCGCCGCGATGGCCGTAGTCAGCGCCTGAAACGGACTCATACCGTCCTTGCCGGCTTTTTCGCCATTGAGGGAGAAGTGGCCGAACAGCCGCTTACAGCCCGAGCCGAACTTGCGCACCTGAACAAAGCGCGTACGGATGGTGAAGATGATGCCGGTACCTACCAGCAGATACAGCAGTACGCTGTTCCACACGATGTCGCTGATCTTGGAAACAAGATCGGCCAGTTGATCCATTGACATTGTTTTCTTTACCCCTTTTTCTGTTTTTGCGGCAAACAAAAAGAGTCAGAACCCTGCATCAGGGTCTGACTCTGAAAGAACGGCCGGACAACGCGGCAGAAGACGCAAAAAAAGCGCCCGCCCTGCGCTGTGGTTCGCACTCTGTCCTTTTGCCTGAGAGATTGGCATGCGGTTCCCCGCCGCACGCTTTGCACCTTCGGCAGCTCCCTTCGGAGCGTTCTCCAGAGTCACATCCATTTACAGTCCCCATCCGGAAATTCGGACGCCTGAGAGTTTTGCTCCTTCGGCAAGCCAAACGGCTTTTTCCTGCAAACTTCGTTTGTCGCTGTATACTCTTTTGATTATCAGTGTATCATCCCATGCGGATGCTGTCAAGCATTACATTCCCGTCGTTTACCGGCGGTTCATCCGTTCCTTGACAAGCTGTGCTATAATATAAAAGTTAAAGAATTGATTCCCGAAAGGAGGAACAACAACATGACCGATGCTTTGCAGCGCCTGCTCGACATGATTACCGGTTTTCTGGCAGAAAATCCGCTGGTCGGCGCATGGTACACAACGGTGGCCCGCTTTGCATTTCCCATTCTTGCGCTGATGATTCTGGTCGGTGCGATCCGCTCGCTCTGGAAGGTAAAGCATCCGGACGAGGTCTGGGGCTATCTGGCGATGGCAAACGGTGTGCGCCTGCCCATCACCCACTGGGAAAACATCATCGGCCGCGCGCCCTCATGCGATGTGCAGATCGAATACCCTTCGGTTTCGCGGCAGCACGCCGCCCTTATCCGTGAGGACGACGGCAGCTGGACGGTGTATGACCTCGGCTCCAAGGGAGGCGTGACGGTCAACGACCTGCCAGTGGACGAATATGCGGTGGTCGAGGATGGGGATACCGTGACTTTCGCCGGGATTCCGACCATGCTAATCCCTATCTCGGTGGAGGAGAAGCGCGATCAGATGGTCGAGCGCCGGATGGAGGGACGTCCGGCGGGCATGTGGGGCTCGCTGGTGCTGCTCACACTGTTTCAGGTACTGACGACCTTGCAGCTGATTGTGGCGGCGGGAGATAAGGCAACGGTCACCATTCCGCTGACCTTTCTGGTGCTGACGCTGGTATGCTGGGGCTATTTCATCATCCTGCGCTCGTTCCGGCGTATCGGCTTTGAGATGGAAACCATTGCTTTTTTTCTATGTACGTTGTCGCTGGCTGTCACAGGCTCAACCGTACCGGATGAGATGCCCAAGCAGCTCATCGCGATTCTCATGGGGCTGACAATCTTTCTCATACTGGGCTTTTTCCTGCGCGACCTGACACGCGCGCAAAAGGTGCGCTGGTTTATGGGCGCGGCGGCAGTCGGTCTGCTAGTCATCACGCTACTGATTGGCTCGAGTCAGGGCGGCGCGAAAGCATGGATCCGGCTGGGCGGTATGTCGCTCCAGCCGTCCGAGCTGGCTAAGATCTGCTATATTTTCGCAGGCGCCGCCACGCTTGACCGTCTGTTTAACAAACGCAACCTATGGATGTTCATTGGCCTGACCGGTATCTGCGGCGCATGCTTGGCGCTGCAAAACGACTTTGGTACGGCGCTGGTGTTTTTCGTCACCTTCCTTGTGATTGCGTTTTTGCGTTCGGGCGACTTTGCAACGCTCGGCTTAATCTGCGCGGGCTGCTTTGCCGGCGGCATGGTGCTGCTGACTGTCAAGGGACACGTTGCCGCTCGCTTCTCCTCCTGGGGTCATATCTGGGAGGATGTGTACGGCGCGGGCTTCCAGCAAACCCATACGCTGACCGCGGCTGCGTCCGGCGGCATGATTGGCGTGGGCGCGGGCAAGGGCTGGCTGTCCGGCCTGGCCGCAGCCGACACCGATATTGTATTCGGCATGCTGTGCGAGGAATGGGGCCTCATTATCGCAATTCTTACCATCCTGTGCATCATTACGCTGGCAGTGTTCGCGGTGCGCGCATGCCGCGCGGGCCGGTCGAGCTTTTACACGATTGCGGCCTGCGCCGCAACCAGCCTGCTGGTGTTCCAAACCTGCCTGAACGTGTTCGGCGCGGTCGATATCCTGCCGTTTACAGGCGTGACCCTGCCCTTTGTCTCCAACGGCGGCTCATCTATGCTGTCGGCATGGGGCATGCTCGCCTTCCTCAAGGCGACCGACACGCGGCAGAATGCGTCCTTTGCGGTCAAACTGCCCTCGCGGCGTGAACTGCGCGGGGAGGTGGACTAAATGCGGAAAATTGAAAAACGAGGGGTGTTCTGCCTGATTCTGGCGGCGCTTCTAGGGCTGGGACTGGCGGTTTTCTGCTTCCAGTTCGTGTTCGATGGCGGCGACTGGGCTTCCTATCCCTATAACCGGCATCTGTACAGCAACTCCGGCCAACTCAAGGGCGGCACCATCCTTGACCGGGACGGCGACGTGCTTTCCACGCTCGACGAGAACGGCAACCGTATCTATTACCCGGACGGCGACATCCGCCGCGCGACGCTGCATGCGGTGGGCGACCCTGCGGGCAATATCGGCGCGGGCGCGCTGACCGCGTTCGCGGATAAACTGTCAGGCTATAGTCTGCTGACCGGCGTATACTCGCCGCTCGGCACGGGCAACAACCTGTATCTGACCATCGACGCTTATCTCAACAACATTGCCTATCAGGCGCTGGGCGGCATGCGCGGCACGGTAGGCGTGTACAACTACAAGACGGGCGAGGTTCTGTGCATGGTTTCAACCCCGACCTTTGACCCCGCCAACCCGCCGAGCATCGACCCGGATGATCCGGCATGGGACGGCGTGTATGTCAACCGTCTGCTGTCGGCCAACTCGATTCCCGGCTCAATTTTTAAGGTGGTTACGCTGAATGCAGCCATCGAAAATCTGTCCGACCTGTTCACCCGCCACTGGAACTGCACCGGCTCGGTGGAAATCGGCGGCGATGTGGTCACCTGTCCCTATGCGCACGGTGAACAGAATATCGAAGATGCGCTCGCCAACTCCTGCAACGGCGTGTTCGGTCAGCTCGCAGTCGAGCTGGGCGGCGATACCATGCAGAAATATACCGATGCGGCGGGCCTGACCGAGTCCATCAAGGTCGACGGCATCAACACCTCGGAAGGACATTTCAACTTTGCCGGCAACGACAATCAGCTGGCATGGGCAGGCGTCGGTCAGGGCGAGGACACCATGTGCCCCATCAATATGATGCTGTATATGGGTGCGATTGCCAACGGCGGCAAGGCGGCAATGCCGCGCCTGATTGAACGGACAACTACGGATTACGGCCTGCCGACCGGTCTGTACTTTGCGCACAAGTCCTCCAAACTGATTGAGGCGGACACAGCGCAGACCATTTCGGACATGATGCACAACAACGTCATCGCGACCTATGGTCAGGACCGTTTCCCGGGTATGGACATCTGCGCCAAGTCGGGCACGGCCGAGGTCGGTCCGGATCAGACGCCGAACGCCTGGTTTACCGGCTTTTTGCGAGACGAGGCCACGCCGTATGCTTTCATCGTTTTGGTAGAGAACGGCGGCGGCGGTTCGTCGGTTGCGGGTACGGTAGCCTCCAAGGTGCTGACCGCAGCGGTCGAAAAGGGATACTAATAAAAATGGCTCTCTTCCAAAACGGAAGAGAGCCATTTGCTTTTTATGCCGGATGAAACCAGCCGGGAACGATATCCTCCCGCACCGCAAGATCGCGGAAGACGGCTGCCGCCGCATCCTCGTAGGCGCGCGGGTCGGTAGACTTTTTAAGCCGTTTGCCGTATTTTTCGCTGTTTTCAAACAGGTTCAGATGATAGAACCAGATCTCCTTCATGCGGAGTATGGCAATGCGCGCGTCACCGAAAGCCTCACAGTAGCGCGCATACAGCGCATCGTGAAAGGCCTGTAGCCTGTCGCGGTCCGCACGCGGGCCGCCGCACAGGCGCGTGACAAGCGAGGGGTCGCCAATCAGTGCGCGTCCAATCATCACAGCGGGCAAATTGGGATAACGCGCGGCGACAGCCTGCGCGTCTTGTTCGGTTACGATGTCGCCGTTGTAGCACACCGGCATGCGGCAGCGGGGCAGCGCGGCGGCAAAGTCCGCCTCGCGTACCGTGCCCTTGTAGAAATCCTGCCGCACACGCGGATGAATGGTCAGCTCCGCGACCGGATAGCGGTTGTAGATTTCCAGCAGGCGCGCAAACTCCGCCGGGTCGTGCATCCCCAGCCGCGTTTTGATGGAAATGCGTGCGCGTGTGGACGAAAAAACCGCGTCCAGAAAGCGGTCGAGTGCATCCGGGTCAGCCAAAAAGCCCGCGCCCTTGCCCTTTGCCGTTACCGTGCCAGACGGACAGCCGAGGTTGAGATTGACCTCCGCGTAGCCCATATCGGTCAGGGCGTTCGCCGACCAGATACAGTCCGCCGCGGATTTGGTCAGCAGCTGCGGCACCGAGGGTACGCCTGCGTTGACCTCAGGTGCAATATCCCTCTTTTGGCGCGGCGTAAACCGCTCGGTCGTGGTCGGCGTGATAAACGGCATAAAATATTTGTCAATCCCCGGGAAATATTCGTGGTGCGTGCGGCGGTAAACCGCGCCGGTCACGCCCTCCATCGGGGCAAAATAGTAGTGCATGGCAAACCTCGTTCTTTTCGTTCTGCTGTCTATTATACCGGGGTTTGCCCTTATTCGCAAGAGCGGGTCAGGAGCGGGATTTGGGCCGCGCAATGAGCGCAAACAGACAGCCGAACACAATGGCGGCCGCGATGCCGCCCGCCGCGCCCGTCACGCCGCCGGTGAACGCACCCAGCAGACCGCTTTCGGCCACGGCTTTCGCCACGCCCTTGGCCAGCGAGTAGCCGAATCCCAAAAGGGGAATGGTTGCTCCCGCGCCTGCATAGTCCACGACCGACTGGTACAGCCCGAAGGCTTGCAGCGCCACACCCAGCACCACCAGACTGACCAAAATGCGCGCAGGAGTCAGCTTGGTCTTGTCGATGAACACTTGACAAATTGCGCAGATCGCGCCGCCCACCCAGAAGGCATTGACGTATTCCATCCAGTTCATGTGTCGCTCCTTTCTATCACAACCGCGTGACAGATACCGGCAATTGGCTGGCCCTGCTGCACCGAGGTCGGGCTCATCATGGCGCCCGTACCCGCGAACACCAGCCGCCGCATCTTGCCGGCCTGCATATCGCGCAGCAGCGGCCCGCACAGCACCGCCGCCGAACAGCCGCAGCCCGAACCGCCCGCATGCGCGTCCTGTTCGTCCCCGAACAGCAGACTGCCGCAGTCCGAGTAAACAGGGGAAAGGTCGATGCCGTCCATGCGCAAAAGCGTGAGCAGCAGGTCCGCGCCGACATGACCAAGGTCGCCGGTCACGATGCAGTCAAAGTCGGTTGGCTGCGCGCCGAGGTCGGAAAGCAGGGTGGAAATGGTGTCGTAGGCCGCAGGGGCCATTGCCGCGCCCATGTTGTTTGCGTCCTTCACGCCCATCTCGACCATCTTACCAAACAATACATGCGTCACCCGGATGCGTCCCGTTCCCTGTGCGCTCAGGACGGCTGCGCCTGCGGCGGTCGCCGTCCACTGGGCGGTTGGGGCACGCTGGCCGCCGTAGGCGAGCGGAAAGCGGTACTGCCGCTCTGCCGAACAGAAATGCGAGGATGCCGCAGCCAGCAGACGGCGCGCGGCACCCCCTTCGACCAGACAGCCGCCCAGCGCCAGCCCCTGCGCCATGGTTGAGCACGCGCCATACTGTCCGAGATAGGGCGTGTCCGAATCGACCGAGGCGAGGAACGAGCCGGTGCATTGATTGAGCAAATCGCCCGCAAGAATGACGTCCAGATCGCCCTTTTGCAGCCCGGCCTTGTTCAGTGCCAGATTGATAGCGGTCTTTTGCAGCGCGCTTTCCGCCAACTCCCACGACTTCTGCTTCATGCGGTCGTCCTCAGTGACAAAGTCGAAATACGCGCCGAGCGGACCTTCGCCCTCCTTTTTGCCGACCGCAGCCGCGTGCGCGATGAGATAGGGGCGGCCCGTCAGGTACAGCGTGCGCTGCCCAATGTGTTCGATCATGCGCCGCCGCCCCCTCCCAGCAGCACAAGCACCAGTCCGTAGATCACGCTGGCTGAAATGCCGTAGGTGAGCACCGGCCCGGCGATAACGAACAGCTTTGCGCCTACGCCAAGCACCAGGCCCTCGCTTTTGAATTCCATCGCGGGTGAAACAATTGAGTTGGCAAAGCCGGTAATCGGCACAATGGTACCCGCGCCCGCGTGCTTGGCCAGCTTTTCATACAGATGCAGGCAAGTCAGCAGCGCACCGAGAAACACCATGGTAATCGAGGTTGCAGCGGCCGCATCCGTGGTATCCAGTCCGCGCCACTGCCAGAAGTTGCTCACCGCTTCGCCCACTGTGCAGATCGCGCCGCCGAACAGAAACGCCTTTAGGCAGTCGAGCGGTAGCGGCGACGGCGGGCTTTTCTGTTCCAGCAGACGCTGATAGCTCTGCTTATCCAGCTTCATAATCATGCTCCTTCCGGTTTTTGTGCTATTTTGTGCAAAAGACGGCAGTTTATCCATCCCGCGCAAAAGATTGCGCACAAGCATGAACCCCATATTACTGCGCATACTGATTGCATCCCGGAAAAGCAAAGGAGAGAGCAAACTATGGTCGAGCAGGATACGATTAAGCTGCTGCGCGAGTGCGACGCGGGCATCAAAATGGGCGTGGCATCCATTGACGAGGTGCTGGAGTATATCAAAAGCGATACGCTTCGGCAGCATTTGGACAAATGCCGAAACGAGCATATCAAATTGCAGGATGAAATACAGGTGCTGCTGGACGAATATCATGACGACGGCAAGGAGCCCAATCCAATCGCCAAGGGTATGTCGTGGATGAAAACCAACGTTAAGCTGGGCATGGATGAATCCGATCACACCGTTGCCGATCTGATGACCGACGGCTGCAACATGGGTGTCAAATCGCTGAACCGATACCTCAATCAATACGAGGCCGCCAGCGAGAAAACCAAGGATATCACCAAGCGGCTCATCCATTTGGAGGAGCAGCTGGCAAACCAGATGCGGGAGTTTCTGTAAAACAATCCTTACAGGCATGTTCGGCAGCAAAAAAACCGCCCCCGAAGGGCGGTTTTTTGTTATCCCAGTGTTTCTTTGCGCTCGCGTCCGTCGCGCAGCAGCGCGGTCAGTGTTTCTCGGTCGCCCGCACGGATGGCGCGACGGTATTCGTCCAGATGCCGGATGATTTCGTCGATTTCCTGTGCCAGCGGCTCAGCGTTGCACAAAAACAGCTCGCTCCACATGGTTTCGTTGAGCTTGGCAACGCGCGTCAAATCCTTGTAGCTGCCCGCGGAGTAGCCGTTGTGCTTGTCTGCCTCCGGGCTTTTGATGTAGGCCGAGGACACGACATGCGCCAGCTGCGAAGTGAACGCGATCATCTTGTCGTGCTGCGCGGCGGTGCAGCGCACGGTCTGCCCAAAGCCGAGCGACATGAAGTACGCTTCCAGCTGCTCGAGCACGCGCTCGGTGCTGCTTCTCGTCGGCACGAAAATCATACTTGCGCCGTCAAACAGCGTCGGCAGCGCAAAATCCAAACCGGAAAATTCGCGGCCCGCCATCGGGTGTCCGCCGACAAAGTGCACGCCTGCGTCGAGCGCGGCCTGCTCAAGATGCTCAACCATAAACTGCTTGACGCCAACCATATCGACCACGACACAGCCTTTTTTGAGCTTGGGTATATTTTCCAGCAGCCAGTCCACCGTCGCCTGTGGATACAGGCCAATGATGACTAGATCGGCTTCCTTATAGAGCGCTTCGGTGGCGATAGCGTCGATCGAGCCGTCTGCGAGTGCCTGTTCGGCGGTGCGGCGGGTGCGGTTCCAGCCGAGGACACGGCTGAGTGTGCGCGCCTTGATGGCCTTGGCCATCGAGCCGCCCATCAGACCGAGACCTGCGATGAGTACGGTGTCAAACATAGGGGGTCACTCCTTATTTCTGGGATTTACGCGGCAGATATGCCGCCAAATGGGGGTAATGCGGCAGATAATAAACACAATCAGCGCACCGGCGAGGTTGAGTATCAAGTCATCCACATCGCACGAGCCTGCGCCCGTATAGACCTGTGCCACCTCGACCGCCGTGATGCCGAGCGTGAGCGTTGCCGTAAAAAAAAAGATGCTGCGCTGCCAGCGAAACAGCGCGGGCAGAAACACGCCCATCGGCGCAAACGCAATCAGATTGCCCAGCAAGTTTAAAATCACCAGCCGCAGCGAAATATTGTCGTAGCCGTAGGCAATCAGGTAGTTTTTAATCGTGCGCAGCGGTTCCAGATTGACCGCGTCCAGCCGTGCGTGCATGGAAATGCCGCGGCCGAAGGCGTTGTCGAAAAACAAGACATTGGCCAGCACCCAAAGGTAATACCAGAACAAAAGCAGCATATAGTCGTGCCGCCGTTTGCTGCGCGCGGCTTTGGGTACGCCGTAGAACAGCGCGGTGCCCAGCAGCACGACAAACGCCGCGGCGAATGCGAATTTCTGCTCCGGCCCGACGATATATTCCGGCGCAAGCTCGTAATAGAGGTTAAAGCAAAGCAGGGCGGCGGTCGCAATAACCGCCAGCCTGCGAATCAGGGTTTTCAAAACAGGTTATTCCCTTTCTTACAGGTTTTCTGCTTCGCGCAGCCAAAGCGTAGCGCACGCGTCCGACGGCATACGCCAGTCGCCGCGGGGCGACAGCGTGATGGTGCCGACCTTGGGGCCGTCCGGCAGGCAGGAGCGTTTGAACTGCTGCGAGAAGAAACGGCGCAGGAAGGTGGTCAGCCATTTTTTGATGGTTGCCTCATCATATGCGCCCGCAAAGGTTTTACGGGCAATACGGTAGATTTTGCGCGGCGAATAGCCGAAGCGCAGCATATAATAGAGGAAAAAGTCGTGCAGCTCGTACGGGCCGACCAAATCCTCGGTTTTCTGGCTGATTTCTCCGTCCTTGGGCGGCAGCAGCTCGGGGGACACCGGTGTGTCGAGCACATCGCTCAGCACGTCGCTCAGCTCGCCCAGCGCGCGGTCGGCCTCGTAGGCCACCAGATAGCGCACCAGCGTCTTGGGGATGGAGGCGTTGACGCCGTACATGCTCATATGGTCGCCGTTGTAGGTCGCCCAGCCGAGCGCCAGCTCGGACAGGTCGCCCGTACCCACCACCATACCGCCGTGCTTGTTGGCAAGATTCATCAGCACCAGCGTCCGCATACGGGCCTGCCCGTTTTCAAACGTCACCGAGAGGTCGTCCTTGCTCTGACCGATGTCAGAAAAATGCTGGTCAACCGCGGCCTTGATGTCCACAGTCTGGAGCGTCACGCCGTAAGCGTCCGCCAGCTTTTCCGCGTTGCCGCGCGTGCGCGCGGTCGTGCCGAAGCAGGGCATGGTCACCGCGAGGATACCCTTGCGGTCCAGTCCCAGCATATCAAAGGCGTGCACAGCGACAATGAGCGCAAGCGTGGAATCCAGTCCGCCCGACAGGCCGATCACCGCGGTTTTCGCGTGCGTATGGCGCAGACGGGTGGCAAGACCGGTGGCCTGTAAGGTCAGAATCTCCTCGCATCGCTCGTCGCGCAGCGCCTTGCTTGCGGGCACAAACGGGGTGCGAGGGAAGCTGCGGTCGGTGAGGTCACAGTCCGACATGGACAGACGGAAGGAAAATTCGCCCGTCGGCACACTCCGGAAGGTGTTCATGCGCTGCCGCTCATGCGCCAGACGCTGCAAATCAATGTCGGCATAGGTGATGCCGTGGGTGAACATGCGGCTCTCGGCCAGCAGCGCGCCGTTTTCCGCAATCAGGTTGTGTCCCGCGAATACTAAGTCCTGCGTGGATTCGCCAAAGCCCGCGTCCGCGTACAGATAGGCGCACAGCAGACGGCCGGACTGCTGCCGCACGAGGTCGCGGCGGTAGGACGCTTTTCCAATGATTTCATCCGAAGCGGACAGGTTGGCGATGATATATGCGCCGCCCTGCGCCAGCGTGGTCGAGGGAGGATTGGGCACCCAAAGGTCCTCGCAAATCTCCACGCCGAAGGTGAACAGCGGCGCGGCCTCACAGGTGAACACCTGTCCGGTCACAACCGGCACACAGACGGCCTCGCCGCTGCCGTTCCGCACGGTTACGCCCTCCATGTCATCCAGCAATTCTCCGGAAACAAAGTGGCGCTGCTCATAAAATTCGGAATAGTTCGGCAGGTGCTGCTTGGGAACAAAAGCCAGTATCTCGCCCCCGCACAGAACGGCGGCGCAGTTGTACAGCTTGCCGCGCACGCGCAGCGGCAGGCCGACCAGCACGACGGCCTTCAGCCCCGCCGTCTCGCGGCAGACTGTTTCGAGCGCGTCCAGTGCGCCATTTAATAGGATTTCCTGCAAAAACAGGTCGCCGCAGGTGTAGCCGGTCAGGCAAAGCTCGGGGAACACAATCAGACGCGCGCCCTTGTCGGCGGCCTGCTTAGCCTTTTCTATGACTTCGGAAGCGTTATAGGCGCAGTCCGCCACCCGTAAATCGGGCGTTACGGCAGCGATTTTGACAAATCCATCCTGCATTCCAGTATTCCTCCAGATAATTCAGATATGGTTAGTATACCCTTTTTTGCCCCGATACGCAAGCGATTTTGCCTTGTGTCGGCTGCGGGCGACACGGAAAGACAAAAAAAGCGCCGTCCACCTGCCAAAAAGGCAGGATGGACGGCGTTATACCGTTTTCAGAACACATTCAGCCGGCGCAGCCGAACAGGAACGCCGCGCCCGACAGCAAAACCAGCCCCGCGATATTGGCCAGCGTAAACACCAGCAGGTAGCGCGGCAGCGAGGTGTTTTCCGCGCGTAAGTACAGTTTGAGCGAGATGAGACTCGCCAGCGACGCGATGGGCGTACCCAGACCGCCGACGTCCACACCGGCCAGCAACGCGCGCCAATTGTCGGTAAAGCCGGAAAGCAGCACTGCTGCGGGCACGTTGCTGATGACCTGACTGGCCAGTACGCTTGTCCAATAAGTACTGCGTCCGAGCAGCAGCTCGAGCGCATGGCGCACCGCGTCGATGCGGCCGATATTGCCTGCAAAGATAAAAAAGCAGACAAAGGTAAAAAGCAGCGCGTAGTCCACGCGCGCAAACAGCCCGCGTGCGAACAGCAGCAGGCACAGCGCCACCACCGCGGTCGTGATGCCGTAATGCAGAACATGCACAACCGACAGCAGACACAGCACAAACAGCAGGCACAGCAAGGCAAACAGGCGCGGCTGCGCAATATGCTCCTGCTGCGGAAACGTAATTTCAATGCTCTCACCACGCGTCCATAGTGCGGCGACCGACAGCGCGACCAGACTGACCAGCGTCAGCGGCAGCACGACGCGCAGGAATGCACCAAAGCCCAGACTGTAATACGAGCAGAGGAACAGATTTTGCGGATTGCCGACCGGCGTCGCCATACTGCCGAGGTTGGCAGCCAGCGTTTGCAGCACGACCACGCGGATGAGCGCCTCCATGCGACCGATATGGCCGAGCACGAGCACTGTGAACGGCACAAAGGTGATGAGCGCCACGTCGTTGGTGATCAGCATGGAGCAGAAAAACGGCAGCAGCACCAGCGCGAGATACAGCAGCCGCAGCTGCTTGCGTCCGATCAGCAGACGCTGCGCCAGCACGGTAAACAAACCGCATTGCTGCAAGCCCGCGACAACTGCCATCAGGCAGAACAACAGACACAGTACGCGCAGGTCAATATAGCTGGCATACGCCGCATCAGGCGGAACAGCTATCATGGACAGCAGCGCGCACACGAGCGAAATCACCAGAACGGCTTCGCGTCTTGCAAAGCCGCCCAGTTTGGTCAGAAAGGGATACATAACAGGGCCTCATTCCCGGAATCATCCGTATATGAAATACAAAAGGACAAAACAAACGGCAGGTATTGCTGAAAGCAATACCTGCCGGGTTTCAGACAGCTTGCAACCCTGAAAGGGCCGGCCGAGCAATTGGAAAATTACTTGAGCTCAACCTTAGCGCCAGCAGCCTCGAGCTTCTCCTTGATCTCGTTAGCCTCAGCTTCCGGAGCAGCTTCCTTGATGGTCTGCGGAGCGGAGTCAACCTTCTCCTTGGCTTCCTTCAGGCCCAGGCCGGTGATCTCACGAACAACCTTGATAACATTGATCTTGGAGGAACCAGCGTCAACCAGAACAACGTCGAAATCGGTCTTAGCGTCAGCAGCAGCAGCGTCGCCAGCGCCAGCAGCAGCACCTGCAACGGCAACCGGGGTAGCGGATACGCCAAATTCTTCTTCCAGAGCCTTTACCAGCTCGGAGAGCTCCATAACCTTGAGCTCTTTTACAGCTTCCATAATCTCTGCAACAGTCATGGGATTAAACCTCCATTATAAGTTATTTTTAAAGTTTTGTTTGATTACTCCGCAGCGGGAGCCTCTTCAGCGGGAGCTTCCTCCGCAGCCGGAACCTTAGCGGCAACCAGATCGGCTACCTTCATTTCCTCGTTGCCCTCAGCCTTCTTAACGATAGCATCGCAGGCAATAGCAAGCTGCATAATGGGGAAGTTGAAGCTGTACAGTACCTGAGCGATAAGGACTTCCTTGCTCGGCATGTTGGCCAGCTTCTTAACCTCGGCCTCGTCGATTACCTTGCCTTCCAGGTAACCGGCCTTGATCGTGAAGTTCTCGTGGGTCTTGGCGAAGTCACCCAGAATCTTGGCGGGTGCGATCACGTCGTCCGTGGTCGAAATCGCCAGTGCGGAAGTGCCGTTCAGGTGCTCTTCCAGACCTTCAAAGCCCAACTCCTTCGCCGCAAAGCGGATCAGGGTGTTCTTGATGACCATATACTCAACGCCTGCTTCACGCAGCTGACGGCGGAGCTTGGTATCATCCTCAACGTTGATGCCCTTGTAATCGACCAGCACGCCGGCCGGAGAATTCTTGATCTTCTCTACCAGAGACGCAACCAGAGCCTTCTTCTCTTCCAGAACCTTTGCATTCGGCATCTTTTCACCTCCTAAAAAATAAAAGTACCCTCCCGGTGCAAAGACACAGGGAGGGTACACAGAAAACCATATAAAAGATGGTAATAATTCATTCCGTGTTGACCTCGGCGGGCGGCGAAATCGCCTTTGAAACCTTTCGGCTACCTGCTGTCTTTGACCAAGCTTATTTATTATATCGAACAAGCAAGAAAATGTCAAGAAAAAACCAGAAAAATTTTTCATTTTTGCTTAAGGCGAAATATTCAAGAGATGTTAATAAATGGGCTGCTCCATTGTACATGATAGAAAAATGTGTTAAACTAATCTTGAAAAACTACACAAGGGGGAATACCATGAAAACCTTATATAAGCGAGTGCTCGGGCTTGTATGCGCCGGGCTGATGCTGCTGCCGGTGGCAGCGGGCGCGGCGGGCGGCACGCAGCGGCAAAGCATGACCATCGGCGGCACGATGGTCTATCTGGAGATGGGCGCGGGGCGCGCAGGTGAAGTCACACTGGCCAATAACCGTCTGTTCCAGACGCAGTCGGCCGCCGGTCACGTCAGCGCCAAGGCATCTGAGAGCGGCAAAACCGTGGTGGCATCCATCAACGGCGGCTATTTTGACGCTTACAGCGGCGGTGGAACACTGTATGCGACGGTCATTCAGGGCGGCGAAGTGGTCAATGGCGGCGGCGAGAAGCCGACGCTGGTATTCACTTCTTCTGGCAAACCGTTGATTGACCGCGTTAAAATCGAGACGAAAATCGCGTTCCGCGGCGAGGACAGCGCAACTGTCACCGCATACTCGGTTAACGACTACAACGCGAACAACGCATGGGCAAGCTATCTGCTGACGCCGGTATACGGCCGGGCGGTCACTGTCGGCTCTGGCGCACGCATCGTCACCATGAAGGACAGCGTTGTGACGAATATTCAGGTTGGCGGCGCGGTGCCCGCTCTGTCGTGGGGCACGACCGCGCTGGTCATCAACCAGAGTGCGTGGAACAACATGGTGACTTACACACTCGAGCCGCAAATCGGCAACGACGCGGTGCGCAAAACCGTATACACGCCGCAGCATGACAGCGCCTCCGAATGGACAGACATCGTCAACGGCGTCGGCGCAGGTCCGCTGCTGCTCAAGGACGGCGTCAATGTCTGTGATCAGAACAGCGATTTTACCGATCCCAAGCAATCCCCGGATTATGTCTCCTCCCGTTCGTTTGCGGCCATCATGAGCAACGGACAACTGGTGCTGGGCAGTGCAAGCAGCGCGTCCATGCGCAGCATTACGCAGTATCTCAAAGGTCTGGGGGCAGTCGACGCCATGGCGCTGGACGGCGGCGCGTCCACTTTCCTGAGCATCGGTGGCTCGACTGTGCAGAGCGCGGGTCGAAACCTGACCAATGTGCTACATATTGTAGACTATGCTTCGGGTACGCTGCCCAAGGGCATGCAGCCGCGCGACTTTGATACGCCCTCCGGCTGGGCAGCGCAGACGGTTGTTGATGCAGCAAACGCAGGCATTGTACCGGATACGCTGCAAAACGGCTATCAAAAGAATATCACCCGTAAGGAATTTTGTCAGATCATCGACGCGCTGCTGCATAAGAAAATGGAGGACTATGATAATGCGCTGTATCTGACCGGTATTTCGTATGATCAGGCGCGTGCTGCGCTGAGCGATACCTGGGATGCCAGCGTACTGGCTTGCTACCGTTTCGGCATTATCAATGGCGTAGGCAACAACAAGTTCAGTCCGAACGAGAGCCTGACCCGAGAGCAGGCAGCGAAGATCCTGATGGGCGCGGCCAAGTTGATCCAGCTGCCCGGCAGTGAGTCAAATAATTCGTGGTCGGATGCCTCGCAGATTTCGTCGTGGGCACACGAGGGCATTAACTATGTCGTCGGCGCGGGGATTATGAACGGTACGGGCGACAACAAGTTCGACCCGAAGGGCATGTTCACCCGTGAACAGGCGATTGCAACGGCATACCGTATGATGGGCTGATACGAAAGGACAACAAAAAGCACGCTGGAAAACCAGCGTGCTTTTTATTTTCTATAAAATCTGTATCAACAGACGCTTACGCCATCAGCTTGGCAGCGTTGACCTTAACGCCGGGGCCCATGGTGGAAGCTACAACACAGGAGCGGACGTACTGGCCCTTTGCAGCAGCCGGCTTGGCCTTGATAATCGCACCCATCAGTGCGTCAAAGTTGTCCTGCAGCTTCTCCGCGCCGAAGGAAGCCTTGCCAATCGGGCAGTGGATGATGTTGGTCTTATCCAGACGGTACTCGATCTTACCAGCCTTGGACTCCTGAACCGCCTTGGCAACATCCATGGAAACCGTACCAGCCTTCGGGTTCGGCATCAAGCCCTTAGGACCGAGCACGCGGCCCAGACGGCTAACCAGACCCATCATGTCCGGGGTAGCGATGACAACGTCGAACTCGAAGAAGTTCTCCTTCTGGATGCGCTCCATCAGGTCCTCCGCGCCAACAATGTCTGCGCCGGCAGCCAGTGCCTCGTCAGCCTTCGCACCCTTGGCGAAAACAGCAACGCGGACATTCTTGCCGGTGCCGTGCGGCAGTACGATTGCGCCGCGCACCTGCTGGTCGGCATGACGGGAGTCAACGCCCAGCTTGACGTGCAGCTCGATGGTCTCATCAAACTTGGCCTTGGCAGTGGAAATAACAGTGGCAAGCGCGTCTGCCGGATCGTACAGCTTGGAACGATCAATGGTCTTTGCGCTGTCTACATACTTTTTACCTTTATGCACAATAAATCCTCCTTAAGTGGTAATGCGGGAATAGGCTAAACCTAACCCTCCCACTTTGACCGGCGCCTGCAAAAAGCGCGGTCAAAATCCATTCAGCTTAACTTAAAACTTATTCCTCGACAGTAATACCCATCGAACGGGCAGTACCGGCGATCATGCTCATCGCAGCTTCCAGAGAAGCGGCGTTCAGGTCGGGCATCTTGGTCTCCGCGATCTTCTGGCAGTCAGCCTTGGAAAGCTTGGCAACCTTGGTCTTGTTCGGAACGGCCGAACCGGACTCAATGCCGCAGGCCTTCTTGATCAGAACCGGCGCCGGGGGAGTCTTGGTGATAAAGCTGAACGAACGGTCGGCATAGACCGTGATAATAACCGGGATAATCATACCGGCATCGTTCTTCGTGCGCTCATTGAATTCCTTGGTAAACGACATGATGTTCACACCGTGCTGGCCGAGAGCCGGACCTACCGGGGGAGCCGGGGTTGCCTTGCCTGCGGGAATCTGGAGCTTAATATAACCTACTACTTTCTGTGCCATGTTGAAAGGTTCCTCCTTCAATAAATGTGGTAATTGGCGAGTCCCTTCCGCGGGAGCTCTCCCACTTGCCGCGCTCTATAGGGAGCGAAGCGACGTTCTATTCCAAAATCCGGGGACAGGTGCCTCGGATTTTGACCCCGACCCGCCGCTCGTGCGGCGAAACCGGGGGTATCGAAAACAAGTTTCTTCGGAACTTGTTTTCGTATATAGGGGGTATCCGATACCCCCTATAGCAGAAACTCTGCTTCTGCAATTATTCGTCGAGCGTCTCAACCTGGTCGAGTTCCAACTCGACAGGGGTTTCGCGGCCGAACATGGAAACCGTGACGTTAACCTTGTTCTTATCCGCTTCCACCGACGATACTACGCCGATAAAGCCGGCCAATGCGCCGTCGATGACGCGCACGCTGTCGCCGGGTGCGTAGTTTACCTCGATCTCACGCTTCTCCACGCCCATCGCGGCGATTTCATCCTCCGTCAGCGGGATGGGTTTGGAGCCGCCGGACTTGTCCTGTCCGACAAAACCGGTGCAGCCGCGGGTATTGCGAACCAGATACCAGGTTTCGTCGGTCATAACCATTTTGACAAGCACATAGCCCGGGAAGAGCTTGCGCTCCACCTCGCGGCTTTTGCCGTCCTTGACCTCCGTGATCGTTTCGGTCGGGATATTGACGGCGGGGATCAGGTCATGCAGCTTGCGGTTTTCGACCGCTTTTTCGATCGAAGAGGCCACTTTATTCTCGTAGCCGGAGTATGTGTGAACCACATACCATTTTGCAGCGTCTGACATAAATGCCTCCTTTTAGGCGGCGAAAGCTTTCAGCAGTGTCTGGACGCCGAGACCGAACACGATATCGAGGACCCAGATGAAAATACCGATCAGGATGACGCAGGCAATCACAACCAGCGTGTTGTTCACCGTCTGCTGGCGGGTGGGCCATACAATCTTACGGCACTCGCTCTTCAGCTCACGGAACCACTTGCCGATACGCGCAAAGAGACCGGGCTTTTTCGCCTTGGTTTCTTCAGCCATGAAGCTACTTCCTTTCTCTTACTTCGTTTCGCGGTGCAGCGTGTGCTTCCGGCAGAAACGGCAGTACTTGTTCATTTCCATACGGTCCGGGTTGTTCTTCTTGTTCTTCATTGTGTCATAGTTTCTTTGCTTGCACTCGGTGCAGGCCAGCGTAATTTTCACGCGCATAAATAACGGCACCTCCTTTTAATATTCGTCCCTTCCCGTGCCCCTTTGGCCAGGCGCGGGACAATTTGCCTCCCTTTGCCAGTGTTCCGGACCCGTTTTCCGAGACACGCGAAAAATGGGCGCAAAAAAAGAACCTGCATAGGTTCTTAAAGTATAGCATGGAGAAAACCGGTGGTCAAGGGTTTTTGAGAAAAAAGTGCTGGTTTTTTTGCGTTTTTGTGATATACTTAGCTTATTACACAACATATAGGAGTATTCGCATGCGTATTTTGGGGATTGATTACGGAGATGTGCGCACCGGGCTTTCGATTTCGGATGCGTCGGGCTTTCTGGCCGGCTCGCCGAGCGTTATCCACGAATGGAATTACGACAAGCTCTTGGACAAGCTGACGGCCTTCATCGCGGAAAACAAAATCGAAGAGATTGTGCTGGGCTGGCCGAAAAATATGGACGGCACGGCGGGAGAACGCGCACGCAAGTGCGAAGCGCTGGCTGAAACGCTGCGGGATCGCACCGGGCTGCCGGTGACGCTGTGGGACGAGCGTCGTACGACGGTCGCGGCGCACGACATCCTGCACCAGACGGGCAAAAAGGCAAAAAAGCACCGTCAGACGGTCGACGCGGTCGCGGCGAGCCTGATTTTACAGGGCTATCTGGATTTCAAACGCCGGCAAAATTGAAAATAGGGAAAAGAGGGAAACCGCTGGGGTTTCCCTCTTTGCTTTTTATTTATACGGGTTGTCTGCCTTGAGATAGCAGCACTTTTTGTACTTCTTACCGCTGCCGCACGGACACGGGTCGTTCGGGCCGACCTTTTTGCCTGCGCGCTTCGGCTCGGCCTTGACCGAACCGTCGCTCGCGCCGGCTGCGCTGGTTTCCTTGGCAACCTGTTCACGCTTAGGTTCCTCTCGGGTGCGCACCTGCGCCAGAAAAATCATGCGCACGGTGTCCTCACGGATGGAGTCAATCATCGCGTCGAACATATCGAAGCCCTCACGCTTGTACTCAATAACCGGGTCATGCTGGCCATAAGCGCGCAGGCCGATACCGTTACGCAGCTCGGTCATCGCGTCAATGTGATCCATCCACTTGGTATCGACGTTCTTGAGCAGCACCACGCGTTCCAGTTCGCGCATGATGGACGCGCCGATGGCCTGCTCCTTGGCCTCATAGACCTTGTGCGCCTGATCGGTCAGCACATTCGTCAACTGCTCCGCGGTCAGATCGTCACATTCTTCGGGCGTGAAGGTACAGTCCTCCGGACGCAGGAACATGCCGATAAACGGACGGCGTGCCTGCTCGACCATTTCCGGGGTGATGAGGTGATTCTCGCCGACTGCGGCATGCACCGCGCGGGCGATGGTATCATCGACCATGTTCAGGATATTGTCTTTGATATCCTTGCCCTCAAGCACCTGCAAACGCTGACCGTAGATGGTCTGGCGCTGGGTGTTGAGCACATCGTCGTATTCGAGCACGTGCTTACGGGTAGCAAAGTTGCGGGATTCAATCTTTTTCTGCGCGTTTTCGATTGCGCCGGACAGAATTCTCTGGTCAATCGGCTCGTTTTCATCAATGCCGAGTGTATCCATCATATTCTGGATGCGCTCGGAGCCAAACAGGCGCATCAAGTCATCCTCAAGCGAAATATAGAAGCTGGATTCGCCCGGGTCACCCTGACGGCCGGCACGACCACGCAGCTGATTGTCGATACGACGGGATTCATGCCGCTCCGTGCCCAGAATATACAGGCCGCCTGCCGCACGCACCTTCCCGGCGTCCGCGTCGGTCTCCTTCTTGTACTTCTGATAGAGTTCCTGGAACTTCTCACGGATGGCGAGCACTTCGGGATCGTCCGTCTCCGCGTGGCCGTTGGCCTCGTACAGCAGCTCCGGCGTATACTCGCCCTTTTTCAGCTCGTCAAGCGCCATGGTTTCCGCGTTGCCGCCGAGCATGATATCCGTACCACGGCCGGCCATGTTGGTCGCAATCGTAACCGCGCCCGACTTGCCCGCCTGCGCGACGATATCCGCCTCGCGCTCGTGATACTTTGCGTTCAGAACGGTGTGCTTGATCCCCTTTGCCTTGAGCAGCTTGGACAGCTCCTCGGATTTTTCAATCGACACCGTACCGACCAGAATCGGCTGTCCCTTGGCATGGCAGGCTTCGATGCGGGCAATCGTTGCGTGAATCTTGCCGCGCTCGTTCTTGTACACCGCGTCGGGGTTGTCCTTACGCGCAATCGGCTTGTTGGTCGGGATTTCAATAACGTCCAGCTTGTAGGTGTGGCGGAATTCCTCCTCCTCGGTCAGCGCGGTACCGGTCATACCGGACAGCTTGCCGTACAGACGGAAGTAATTCTGGAAGGTGATGGTGGCCAGCGTCTTGCTTTCGTGCGCAACCTTAACGCCTTCCTTGGCCTCGATGGCCTGATGCAGGCCCTCGTTGTAGCGGCGGCCGAACATCAGGCGGCCGGTGAACTCATCGACGATGATGACCTGACCGTCGCGCACGACGTAGTCCACGTCGCGCTGCATCACGCCGCGCGCCTTGATGGCCTGATTGATATGGTGCTGCAGCGTGGTATTGGCCGGATCGGACAGGTTTTCCACGCGGAAATACTGCTCCGCGCGTGCGGTGCCCTTGGGGGTAAGGGTCGCGGTGCGGGCCTTTTCGTCGACAATGTAGTCCGCGTCGATGTCGTCCTGCTCTTCCTTGGCGTCGACTTCCTTGACGCGCAGGCACTTGAGGCCCGCGGCAAAGCGGTCGGCCATTTCATACAGTTGGGATGACTTTTCGCCCTGACCGGAAATAATCAGCGGGGTACGCGCCTCGTCAATCAGGATGGAGTCGACCTCGTCGACGATGGCAAACGCATGTCCGCGCTGCACCATGGCCTTTTTATAAATCGCCATGTTGTCACGCAGATAGTCGAAGCCGAATTCGTTGTTCGTACCGTAGGTGATGTCCGCTTCATACATCGCGCGACGCTGGGCAGGCTCGACCTCGTGGATGACCAAACCGACGGTCAGACCGAGGAAGCGGTAAACCTTGCCCATCCATTCGCTGTCGCGCTTGGCGAGGTAGTCGTTGACCGTGACGATGTGCACGCCCTTGCCGGTCAGCGCGTTGAGGTAGGCGGGCAGGGTCGCAACCAGCGTTTTGCCTTCGCCGGTTTTCATCTCCGCGATGCGGCCCTGATGCAGCACGATGCCGCCGATGACCTGCACACGGTAATGCCGCATGCCAAGCACACGCCACGCAGCCTCGCGGCAGGTGGCAAACGCCTCTGGCAGCAGATTGTCGAGCGATTCGCCGTTTTGATAGCGAGCCTTGAATTCATCGGTTTTCGCACGCAGCTCAGCGTCGGTCAGCTTTTTATACTGCTCTTCGAGCGCATCGACCTTATCCGCGATGGGATAGATTTTTTTCAGTTCGTGCGAGGAATGAGTGCCGAAAATTTTGGTAAAAAGGTTAGCCATTCTTGATTCAGCCTTTCAAAAGGGACAAAAGTCCCGTTCATTCATACAGAAAATATTATAGCACACAATGAGCCGGAAACAAACAAATTTTTTGTAAACGAATGTCATGGCGTAAAAAAAGACGCCTGCAAGCGTCTTTTTTTGCTTTATCTCATAATCAGGTATGCAGTATAGGCAACATAGGTGAGCGCCATAATTGCGCCGGGCGCGCGGCCGAGCTTGCCGCGGCGCGCGGGAAGATAGAACACCACGCTGATACCGATGAGCACGAGCGCGTCAATGATCGAGGTTGCCTGCACCGGAATGGGCGTAATGGTTGCGGAAACACCGAGGATGAGCAGAATGTTAAAAATGTTGGAGCCGATGACGTTGCCCATTGCGATTTCATTCTGTCCCTTGCGGGCAGCCACCAGCGAGGTGACCAGCTCGGGCAGGCTGGTGCCGATGGCGACGATGGTCAGGCCGATGAGCGTCTCGGACAGACCGAACATGCGCGCGATACCGGTCGCGCCATTGACCGCCAACTGCCCGCCGATAATGATGCAGGCAAGGCCGAGCACGATGTTAATACCAATCATCAGCGGGCGCATCGGCACTTCTTCCTCTTCGCCTGCCAGCGTGTCGCGATTTTTAAGCGCCGCACGGATTTGCATGCCGAGCACCATCGCGAACAGGAGCAACAGAATGATGCCTTCGATGCGCGAAATGGTCAGGTCGGGTAAGATATACACCAGAAGCAGCACCGCCGCGCCGAGCGAAATCGGCCAGTCGCGCCGCAGCAGCGTGCGATCCATAACCAATGGGCAGACCACGGCAGACAGGCCTGCTACCACCAGCAGGTTGAAAATGTTCGAGCCAACGACATTGCCCACCGCTATCTCGTTTGCGCCCTGCAAAGCCGCCGTCAGGCTGACGGCAAGCTCGGGTGCGGACGTGCCGAAGGCGACGATGGTCAGGCCGACGAGCAAAGGCGATACGCCCAGCCGCCGCGCCAGCGCGGACGCGCCCGCGACAAATTTGTCCGCGCCCCAGACCAGCAGGACAAAGCCGAATACCAGCATGATAAATGATAACATGATACAACCCCCTATATTTAATACAATAGCATATCCATGCGCAAAAAAAGAGACTTTTATTGCGCATAGCAATAAAAGTCTCGCTGCTTACGGTGGGCACGGGTCGAATGTTCGACCGTGATTGACGATGCCGACCACGCCCGCAGGCGTGAGCTACTCCCTTTTGTTGTATCTAAAAATATATCGGAAGGACAAGGGTTAGTCAAGTCAAACTTAGAAAAAACTTTACAAGTTCCCCGCAAAACGGTATACTATATACTACTGAAAAATACGTGAAGGAGCATTTTCATGCTTGAGTTCGAGGAATACAAGGTCAAACTGAACAATTTGAAGCCCCAGCTCGAGGAGCTGTATGAGTCGCTCGGTCTGGATCGAGCAAAGCGCGAGGTTGAGGAGCTGGAGATCAAGTCCTCTCAGCCCGGCTTTTGGGATAATCCGGAGGAAAGCCAGAAGATTGTTTCCCGCATGGGTGCGCTCAAGGGCAAGATTGAGGCGTATAATCATCTGAACAGTCTGTGCGACGATTTGCTGACGATTTGCGAAATGGCAATCGAGGAAAACGACGAGTCCATGCTGGAAGAGCTGGAGAGCGGCTACAAGGAGCTGGAAGAGGGCGTGGCCGAGCAGAAGCTGTCCACACTGCTGACCGGCGAGTACGACCGCAACAACGCGCTGGTGTCCTTCCATGCGGGCGCGGGCGGCACAGAAGCGCAGGACTGGTGCGAAATGCTGTATCGTATGTACACCCGTTGGGCGGAGCGCCACGGCTTCACCTATAAGATCATGGACTATCAGGACGGCGAAGAAGCGGGCCTGAAGAGCGCGGATATCCTCATCGAGGGCGAGAACGCTTACGGCTTCCTCAAGGGGGAGTCGGGCGTACACCGTCTGGTGCGTATCTCTCCGTTTGACGCCTCCGGTCGCCGCCACACCTCGTTTTCCGCGGTCGAGGTCATCCCGGATATCCCCGACGACTCGGCAGATTTCGAGATTAAACCGGATGACTACGAAATGCAGGTGTTCCGTTCCTCCGGTGCGGGCGGCCAGCACATCAACAAGACCTCCTCGGCAGTGCGTCTGATTCACAAGGCGACTGGCATCGTGGTTTCCTGCCAGACCGAGCGCAGCCAGTTCCAGAACAAGGACAACTGCTTGCGTATGCTGCGCAGCAAGCTGGTGGAAATCAAGGAGCGCGAGCATCTGGA
This sequence comes from Candidatus Agathobaculum pullicola, assembly GCA_019115085.1. Classification (GTDB taxonomy): domain Bacteria; phylum Bacillota; class Clostridia; order Oscillospirales; family Butyricicoccaceae; genus Agathobaculum; species Agathobaculum pullicola. The sequence continues at coordinate 26,300 of DXEF01000039.1, forward strand.
GAAAATTTCCGACATTAAGGGCGACCAGAAGAAGATCGAATGGGGCAGCCAGATTCGCTCCTACGTTTTTATGCCCTATACGCTTGCCAAGGACACGCGCACCGGCTTCGAGAACGCCAACATTGGCGCGGTCATGGACGGCGATATCGACGGCTTCATCAATGCGTATCTTTCCGCTTTAGCGACCGGTACGCTGGGCAAGAAGTAACCCTCAAAACACATAAACCACGGCCCTTCGGCGCAAACTGTTGCCGGAGGGCTGTTTTTATGAAGAATAATACAAAATATGCCGCAACTGGTGCGCTTGCAGGCGCGGCTAACGGCTTTTTCGGCGCGGGAGGCGGTCTGTTTCTGGTGCCGTTGCTGGTATACTGGTGTGGTTTGGAGGAACGACGCGCATTTGCGACCTCGGTTGCGGTCATCTTCCCACTCAGCGCGCTATCCGCTGTGCTCTACTGGATGCAGGGCGGTCTGGCATTTTCCACGGCATGGCCCTATCTGCTGGGCGGTGTGCTGGGCGGCTGGATTGCGGGCCGTGTCTTTCACAAAATCGATATGGTTTGGCTGCGGCGCGCGTTTGGACTGCTGCTGCTTTACGGCGGCGTGCGCGCCGTATTGCTGCTGTGAGCGCGCTGTTTTCCGCCGCCGTCGGGCTGGTAACAGGTATTCTGTCCGGCTGCGGTGTGGGAGGCGGCTCGCTGCTCATGCTGTACCTCACCATGATCGCTGGAATGGGACAGTATCAGGCGGCGGGCATCAACCTGTTATACTTCCTCGCGTGCGCGCCCGCAGCGCTCTGGGCACACATTAAAAACGGTCTGGTTGAAAAACGAGCGGCTTTGTGGTGCATTGCGGCAGGCGTGCCGACCGCCGCCGCTGCTTGCTGGCTGGCTGCATATGTGGACACCGATTGGCTGCGGCGCATGTTTGGTGTGTTTTTACTGTGCATTGGCATCAAGGAGTGTTTTGCCAAGAGAAAATGAACAGTTTTATCGTCAATGTCGCGATCCTCAGCCAGTAGATATTTTCCTGCATTTCCCTAATTACACAGAATATTACATGTATATTACATGTTTATTACACTTTTGCGACATTGCATGTTCGTCAAGCAAAAAAGTAGTATACTATGATATAAAGTAATATTTATTCTCATTTGGGATAAAATGTCGATATTAGGAGGAAATTGGAATGAACTTGAAAGGATCCCGTACCGAGCAGAATTTGCAGGCAGCGTTCAGCGGAGAGTCGATGGCTCGTAATAAGTATCTGTTTTTTGCGGATAAGGCTCGCAAGGAGGGACATGAGGATATTGCCGATCTGTTCACCAATCTGGCGCAGAACGAGGGTGCGCACGGTCGACTGCTGTATGAGAAGCTGACCGGTGTTGGCACCAGCGCGGAGAATCTGCAAACCGCCATTAAGGGCGAGTACGGCGAATGGAGCAGCATGTATCCGGGCTTTGCAAAAATCGCCCGTGAAGAAGGCTTTGAGGATATTGGCGCGCTGTTTGACAATATTTCCAAGATTGAGCAGGATCATGAGTTTCGCTTTATGAGCGCCCTGATGGCGCTGACCCAGGGGGCAAAGAAGGAAGAAGTGGAATCCTCTTTGCCGCCGAAAAAGAAAATGGTTGACACGGACGGCTATCGCTGCGTATTCTGCGGTGCGATTTATGATGAGCGTCCGGATGTCTGCAATGTATGCGGCGCAATCGGTTCGTTTGAGCTGACGACCTACCAGAAGGAAGCATAAGATAGTTCATACATAAAAATAGACAATAACGCAGCAACAGTTGGGAACAGATGGAAAGCAAATTCGTCTAACAGGATAACGAAAACGAAAAGAGGTGTCCTGTGATGAAACGACGATGGCTTTGTATGATGCTGGCCCTGCTGTTGCTGCTTTCGCTTGTCGCGTGCGGAGCGGCGTCGGGGAGCACGGGCAGTACCGGTGATGCGGAAGTGCCACAAAGGGAAAACGGCGCGGCTATGGATGCGGCATCATCCGAGAGTACAGCGGATTTTTCCGCGGTGCGTGAAAACGCCAAGCTGATTTTATCGGCGGATTTTACGCTCGAGACGCAGGAATATGACGCCACCTGCGCAGCGCTTGAGCAAATGACCGCTGAGGCGGGCGGCTATATCCAGTCGAGCGGAAACGCCGGCGAAAAAGGCAGCCGCACAGCAAATTACACGCTTCGAGTGCCGCAGGAGCGGTTCGAGACCTTTTTTGCGCAGTTGGGCGAAACCTGTCATGTGGTGTCTGCCAACCGGTGGAGTGAGGACGTGACGGAGAAATATACCGACATCGAGACGCGGCTGGCCACCTTGCAGACCAAGCATGAGCGTCTGCTTGCGCTGCTTGATCAGGCCGCCAAGATGGAGGATATCATTTCTCTGGAGAACGCGCTTGCCGAATGCGAGTACGAAATCGACAGCCTGACGGGAGAAAAACGGCATTATGACGATCTGGTGGGGTTTTCGACCTTCACGGTATCACTGCGCGAAGTACAGACACTGACCGCCGTCCCTGCGGGCACAGGCTTCGGCGCACAGGTGGCACAAGCCGCGCAGCACGGCCTCGGTGGCCTGACTGCTACCGTGCGCGGCCTGATTCTGATGGTCGTGATGCTCTGGCCGGTGCTGATGCTGCTGGGTATTGCGGGTGGCGTGTATTGGCGTGTACGCATATACCGCAAAAAGAAAGCGCAACAGTCTGCGCAGAGCAAAAAAGAATAAGTGATGCCCAGGCCGTCAAGCGCGCATCAAACAGAAAAGAACCGCCTTCCGGCGGTTCTTTTCATCAAAAGACGGGATTTATCCGCCTTTTGATACAAGAAAACAATTTTGTGTGCATACTTACGCGCAAAATTGCGAAAGGGCTGTGTCCGCGCATCGCGCGCGGCACAGCCCCCTCGATGAAAGCTGTACGCTTTCATCGAAACTTTAGATTGTGTTAATATCCACCATCTCGCAGTTTTCAATCTTGATATCGCCCTCGAGGCAGCGCAGCAATGCGGACGCCGTATCAATCGAGGTCAGGCACGGAATGGCGCGCTCAACCGCCGTGCGGCGGATGTGCACCGAACCCAGCTGAGGATGACGACCCTTGACCGAAGTGGCCACAACGTAATCGATCTTGCCCGACTCGATCAGGTCGATGATATTCGGGGACGGCTCGTCCACATTGCGGATCGCGTTGGTCGCAACCATATGACGGTTGAGTACGTTCGCTGTGCCGCTGGTGGCGTAAATGTCAAACCCAAGGGATTCAAACCGCTCGCCGATGCGGATGGCCTCCTGCTTATCCGAATCGCGCACGGAAATGAGCACCGCGCCCTTTTTCTTCATCTTGAAGCCCGCGCCGATCAGACCCTTGAGCAGCGCCTCACGGAACGAGGTCGAAACGCCCAGCACCTCGCCGGTCGACTTCATCTCCGGCCCCAGCTGGGTATCGAGGTCGCGCAGCTTCTGGAACGAGAACACCGGCACCTTGACCGCGTAGTGGTCGCTCTCCGGGTGCAGGCCGGTGCCGCAGCCCATGTCGCGCAGCTTTTCACCAAACATGCAGCGCGTCGCCAAATCGACCATCGGCACACCCGTCACCTTGGAGATATACGGCACGGTACGCGAGGAGCGCGGATTAACCTCAATGACATAAATCTGGTCGTTATACATGACAAACTGGATGTTGACCAGACCGAGTACCGCCAGATTCTTGGCCAGCGCCTCGGTATAGCGGATGATAGTTTCCTTGTGCTTCGGCTCGATGTTGATAGAGGGATAAATCGAAATCGAGTCACCCGAGTGAACGCCCGCACGCTCGAAGTGCTCCATGATGCCCGGGATGAGAATGTCTTCGCCGTCACAGATGGCGTCGACTTCGATTTCGCGGCCCATCATATATTTATCCACCAGCACCGGATTTTCCACCTTGTTGCGGGTGATGACCTTCATGAACTCGCGCACGTCCTCTTCCTTGTACGCAATTTCCATGCCCTGACCGCCCAGAACGTAGGACGGACGCACAAGCACCGGATAGCCCAGCTCATCGGCGGCCTTGACCGCTTCTTCCTCGGTCATAACCGTGTGGCCCGCCGGACGCGGGATGCCGCACTTTTCGAGGATCACGTCGAACTTCTCACGGTCCTCCGCCGCGTCGATGCTCCATGCGGGCGTGCCCAGAATCGGGATACCCAGCTTTTCGATGTGCGCGGCGAGGTTGATGGCGGTCTGTCCGCCGAACTGCACAATCGCAAAGTCCGGCTTTTCGGCGCCCACCACGCCGGTCACATCCTCGGGCGTCAGCGGCTCGAAATACAGGCGGTCGGCCGTATCAAAGTCAGTCGATACGGTCTCCGGGTTGTTGTTGATGATAACGGTCTCGCAGCCCAGCTTTTGCAGCGCCCAAACTGCGTGCACCGAGCAGTAGTCGAACTCAATGCCCTGACCGATGCGAATGGGGCCGGAGCCGAGCACCAGCACCTTCTTTTTGCCGGAGGCGGGCTTGACCTCGGTCTCCTCGTCGTAGGTCGAGTAGTAATACGGGGTTTCGGCCTCGAACTCGGCGGCACAGGTGTCTACCATCTTGTAAACCGGCAGACGCTTTACCCCGGAAATATCCTTACCGGACAGCTCGGCAATGGTCTTGTCGAGGAAGCCCATCTTCTTAGCGCGCAGGTACAGGTCCTTGTCGATGGTTTCGGCCGTGGCAAGTGCCTTCTCCATATCGACGATGTTCTGGAACTTGTGCAGGAAGAAAGTGTCCATCGTGGTGACCTCGTGAATCTCCTCGATGGTCATGGTGCCGCGGCGCAGCGCCTCGCAGATATGGAACAGACGCTGGTCATCCGTGCGGGCAACGCCCTTCTTGACTTCCGCGTCCGACTGCTGCTGGACACGCGGCGCAATCATGCTGTCCAGCTTGATTTCGCAGCCGCGGACCGCCTTCATCAGCGCACCCTCAAAGCTGTTGTCAATCGCCATGACCTCGCCCGTCGCCTTCATCTGCGTGCCGAGCGTGTTGTCCGCGTACACGAACTTGTCAAACGGCCAGCGCGGAAACTTGACCACGCAGTAGTCAAGCGTCGGCTCGAAGCAGGCCTTGGTCTTTTTGGTGACGGCGTTTTCGATTTCGTCCAAACCGTAGCCGACCGCAATTTTCGCGGTCACCTTGGCAATCGGATAACCGGTCGCCTTGGAGGCGAGCGCCGAGGAACGCGATACGCGGGGATTTACCTCGATCACCGCGTACTCGAACGACTCCGGATTGAGCGCATACTGCACGTTGCAGCCGCCCTCGATGCCCAGCTCTGTGATGATGTTGAGCGCCGAGGTGCGCAGCATCTGATATTCTTTGTCGCACAGCGTCTGGCTGGGCGCGACAACGACCGAGTCGCCCGTATGCACGCCGACCGGGTCGACATTTTCCATGTTACAAATCGTAATGGCGTTGCCCTTGCCGTCGCGCATGACCTCGTATTCGATTTCCTTCCAGCCGGCGATACATTTTTCGACCAGAATTTCATCGACGCGGGAATACATGATACCGGTCGCGGCAATCTCGCGCAGCTGGTCCCACGTGTAGGCAATACCGCCGCCCGTGCCGCCGAGCGTGTACGCCGGACGAATGATGACCGGCAGGCCGATTTCCCGGGTAAACTCGACCGCGTCCTCCACCGAGTGCACGACCTTGGACGCGATGCAAGGCTCGCCGATTTTTTCCATCGTGTCCTTGAACATCTGACGGTCCTCAGCCTTGGCGATGGTCTCCGGGTTCGCGCCGAGCAGCTTGACGCCCATCTTATCAAGGAAGCCGCTCTCGCACAGCTCCATGGCGAGGTTCAGACCGGTCTGACCGCCGAGGTTGGGCAGCAGCGAATCCGGACGCTCTTTCTTGATGATTTCCTGCACCGCTTCGACGGTCAGCGGCTCGATATAGACTTTGTCGGCCATGGCCTTATCGGTCATGATGGTAGCAGGGTTGGAGTTGACCAGTACCACTTCCAGTCCCTCTTCCTTGAGGGCCCGGCAGGCCTGGG
>DXEF01000040.1 GCA_019115085.1 Candidatus Agathobaculum pullicola
TCTCCACCGGCAGCCGCAATATCACTCTTGCCGATCTCGCATCCCCCGAATTGGTCACAGATGAGGCGTTCCACCTGATTGTCTGCGCTCTGCTTCTGGCCAAGTACGGAGATGCGATTTTGAATTTTGAAAGAAAGCAAGGTGATGCAATGTGATGATGGAAGCAGTTCTGAGCAACGCCGACCACCCGGAATACGGTGTTGCGACGATCCCTCTTCCCATTCCCAGAAATCAATACGACCACTGCGTTGCGCTGTTGGAGGCACTGGAGATCGGCGAGAGTGATATTGCGGCTGCCGGTGGAGATGGCTTTGGCCGCCTGGTAAACACTGTACAGTTCCGTCTGGATGCCGGAAAGCTGGACGGACTGGAAGTCAAATCCGCAGGCGTCAAACTTCCAGATCATCCTGCGCCAGATATCCTCATACGCCGTGAGGAGAAACAGCGCGGCCAGATCACGGCCTGACATTCGATAGCAGCGCGCACGCCAGTGCTGCCAACGCTCCCGATGACTGTCGCTCAGGAAAAATCCAATGGAGCAGCCATTGAAACTTCTCTCTAAGCGGGCCTGAAGCTGCACTCCCGCTTCAGGGAAGAAGCAATCCCTGACAAATTCGTTGAGATCAATCGCACCGGCCACGATCCGTTCATCCAGACAGACGCACTGCTCCAACGGGCAGGGATGATTGCGTCTGAAGTTCATGCAGTATGGGCACTCCATGTCATCTCTGCTATATTGGAAACCGGGAGAGTATCGGCCATGGCCCCTGGGCTTGAAATAGGGCGGGGTCATCATCTGCTGTTCCATCTGGCACAGCGGTGTATCCCGCATGAAGTAGCGTGTCATAAGGTCATACTCATCCCTTCCTGCTTGATTTCGCAACCGTCTTCTCTGATTTCCTCATTCTCCTCCGTATCGCTTTTCTGGCCGGGAATAAGGCATTCGCCCGGATAAAGCTCCATTTCGTAAAGCACGCTGCCATCACCGCTTCTGCGGTCAAGGACTTTGATGGTCGTGCCCTCAAATAAATAGTTGGATGCCTTTTCGAAATCAGAGCGGAATCCCTTCCCGTAATTACAGGTCGAATACTGATGAGTCGGCTGATCCTTGACCACGGAATAGTAAGCGTTGGTCTGAACCTCAGTCACCACCCGCACAAGCCCGACCAGGGCAGGGTGCTTGCTATGGCTGGTTGCCACCAACTCTGTCCCGGGGCGGATACAGCGTTTCAACTCAGCCAGGTTTTTGATGCGCAGCGGCGCTTTTTGTTCGTTCTTTTGATCCAATCTTCAATCCTCCTGTCTGGTTTGAGGCAATAAAAAAGCGCCGGGGTCTTATTTCTAAAACTCCGGCGCCTGAATATTACATGATCGGTTCTTGGTTGTAGGGTTCCATGGGGTGCTGCTCCTGCTCTCTTATGCGCTCCAGGGCATCGGGAGCTGCAATGGCAATCTGCTCCTGAACGCCCCGGATGCACTTTTCCTGCTTGGCAGTCAAGTCAAAACCAGCATCCAAGGTGTCAGAGCAGCACCGGTAGATTTCGATAAGCTGCTCCTGATTGAAGATCTGCTGTTTGGAAATGAGGCCGGCGCGGATGGCGAAGTCCTGCTTGGCACCTACATAGTTTTCCTGAAAGTAATTGCCCTGGTTGAGACCTGTGCGGTCGAAGCTCCAGTCCCATGTGACGAATTGGACGCCAAGCCGGGCGGGATGGGCGGCCAGCACGGCTCCATTGAAGTCAGCCAGCAGACGGTAGTCACCGGTCAGGCTTTGGGCTTGCAGGGGCGGAGCCTGTTCCAGCAGCGTCATGTACTCCCGCACGGTGCAGGCCAGATCGGTGGCTCGCTCACAGGCTCGTTCCCGTTCCGGCGTCGCTACATCCTCCTGCCAGTAGCGAACGCCTCCGTCCGCTGTGATCCGGCAGAGAGGGAGACCTTGCCAGTCCGCTGACAGATGGTCGGTTTCGCCTATGTGGACCGTGTAGCCTTCTTTGCTAAGGCGAAGCGAAAGCTCCGAAAAATATGGGCTCAATGGCTTCATTTGCTGATCCATCCTAAAGACCTCCAGTCGATTGAATATATATTTTGCAAATAAAAAAAGGCCGCCACCCAGTGATGGGTGACGGCCACTATGCTCCAAAAAGAAAATCAGTGGTTTGTACTACATTTTGGTATAAACCACTTTGTTCACAAAAATTTAACAATTTATTTTTTGAGTAGGTCAATATTTATCATCGTTTCGGGCCAAAAAAGAGGCTCAAAACCGGTCAGATTTAGTTCAAGTCCTCACCACACGAGTGAAGGGCGGGAAGATATCTTTTTTTGTGCAGTCAAAACTGGGCACGAAAAAAGCCCGGAAACCGCATGGTTTCGGGCTTTTTCGGTGCGATATCTTTTTTGGTCGCACAATGTGGTTGCGGGGGCTGGACTTGAACCAACGACCTCCGGGTTATGAGCCCGACGAGCTACCAACTGCTCTACCCCGCGATATAGGACTTCATCTGAAGTGCTTATATACTATACCACGAGATATAGTTGCTGTCAAGAGAAAAATGAAAAAATAAGAAAAATTATTCTGTGTCGATGAGGGAATCCTTGTTTTCCGGTGTGGTTGGAAGCACAAACCAGAAGGAAATGCCGCCCGGCACATTTTCAGCGCCGCAGGAGCCGTGAAGTGTGTCGGCAATAGCGTGCACCAAAGACAAGCCTATGCCGGTGCCGCCGGCTTCGCGGGTGCGGGCACGATCGGTGCGATAGAACTTCTCCCAAATTTTCGGCAGTTCTTCTTCCGGCAGGCCCTCTCCTTCATTAAAGACAGACAGCCGTATGCCGGCATCTGTGCGCGTTGCCGAAATTTCGATATGCCCTCCGTCCACCGTGTAACGGATTGCATTAGAGAGGTAATTCATCAGCACCTGCTCCAATAGGTCTCCATCCGTGCGAACCGTGACACAGGTGTCCGCGAAATGCACGGTTAAGCCGCGGCTCTCGCAGAGTACTTTCGTCTTTTGAACGGCTTGCGCGCAAAGCTCATGAAGATTAATGTCCTCGTAGAAGGTTTGCTCTGCGCCCAGTTCCAGCTTGGACAGGTTCAGCAGCTGCATGACCAGCTTGTTCATGCGGTCGGCCTCGTCCACAATGGTGTCACAGTAAAACTTTCGGTCCTCCGGGTCATCCGCCACCCCGGCGGTCAGTCCCTCGGCATAGCCTTGAATCAAGGCGATAGGTGTTTTCAGTTCATGCGACACATTGACGATAAATTCACGCCGCATGCTGTCAATGCGCTCTTTCTTTTCAATTTCCTGCGCAAGCTGATCGTTGGACTGCTTGAGTTCCCAGATAGTTTGCTCCAGATAGGCGGACAAGCGGTTGAGCGATTGCCCGAGGTGGCCGATTTCATCGCTGCCGCCCGACTGACATTTGGTGGAAAAGTCCAGCTCGCTCATGCGGTCAGCGACGCCTGCCATGTCAATCAGCGGGCGCGTAAACTGGCGTGAGATAAAATAGCCGCAAACCAGACAGATAAGCAGCGCGCATCCGCCTGCAATCAGCAGAAATACCAGATTGAGCGAGGAGTTCTGCTCAATATAGGCATAGGGCGTATAGGCGAACAGACAGTTTTCGCCCCGACTGTCCAGTGTACCGGCAAGGCACAGGTACTGGTCGCCGTCCCACAGGGAGACATTTAAAAACTGATAATTGTGCTTGACAAGTGCATCCAGATTGACGCTCTGAGCAATGGATTGCAGGATGGCATAACCGCGTCGCTGCTGGTCGAACAAATCAAAATCCGGCAATTGGAAAGTGCCCGGTAAGGCAGATTCGCCGCCGGCCTGCTGGCCGTTGCCCGGCGAGAAGAAGGAGGAATATCGCACAGTGCCGTCTGCCGCGACGATGGAGAGGCGAATCACGCTGCGGCTTTCATAGTTATCCAGCACAGTGGCAATGTCGTCTACACTGCCGGTATAGCTGCTGCGGATATTATGATACGCGTCGCGCAATTCATTGCGCCGCGTCATCATATAGTAATCCTCATAGAAGAACAGATTGAGCAGCAGCAGCATACCGATAAAGACCAGCGCAACCGCACTGATCGCGGCAAAAAATTTGAAGCGGATCGAACCGTGTATCATCTTTACCCCTCAAAGCGGTAACCATAACTGCGGACAGTAGAAATCATTGCGCCGCAGTCTCCCAACTTGGCACGTAACTTTTTGACATGGGTGTCGACCGTGCGCAGGTCACCGAAATAGTCATATCCCCATACGGCGTTGAGAATACTCTCACGCGACAGGGCAATGGCGCGGTTATTTTTGAAATAGACCAGCAGCTCATATTCTTTGGGGGTCAGATCGACCGGAACATTATCGACCAGTACCTCGCGGCGCAGTTCATTGATGGACAGTTCGCCGAACTGCTCGACCGGCGCAGCGGTGCGGCCCTCGCGCTTGAGCAGGGTGCGCACACGTGCGGCCAGCACAATGGGGGAGAACGGCTTGGTGACGTAATCGTCCGCGCCGTCCTCCAATCCGCGCACTTGGTCTGCATCTTCTGCGCGGGCGGTCAGCAGCATGACGGGCAAATGTGCGTCTCCGCGCTCCTGTGCGCGTAGCTCACGCAGGACTTCAAAGCCGTCCATGCCGGGCATCATCACGTCCAAAATCGCCAGATCCAGACTGGGATGCCGGTTTTCCAGTATTTGCAGGGCCTCGCGCCCGTCAGCGGCTTCCACGATGCTGTGGCCGTCGCGTTTCAAAAAGTCGCTGACCAGACGGCGAATACGCGCCTCGTCATCGGCAATCAAAATCGTAGACATCATATCCCACCTCTGTGTTGATATATAGCAAAGTATACGGGGGAAGTTTGTCCGTTGTGTGAACAAAGACAAAAGGGATAGAGGAGTTCTCCAAATAATGTTGTGTCTTTTGGCGGCACAGCGGAGCGTCAGCCGTTTTCGTCCCCCTGCGCCTCCTGTTCCAGTACAAGACGGTACAGCGCATTTTTCTTGACGCCTACCTCGGCGGAGACGGCTTTGACCGCATCCTTTTGTGTCTCGCCTCGCGCGACGCGACGGCGTACCTCCTCCGCAGCGGCTTGCAGGCGCGCGTCTGCATCCTCGGGCGTGTCCGGCAGATCGGCTGCGCCCTCGACAACCAGCACAAATTCGCCGCGCGGCGGGGTCTGGTCAAAATACTGCACGGCTTCGGACAGCGTAAAACGCAGGGTCTCCTCGTGCAGCTTGGTCAACTCGCGCGAGAGCGAGATACGGCGTTCACCGCCGAAGGCTTCCGCCAGATCGCGTAGCGTAGCACACAGCTTGTGGGGGGCCTCATAGAAAATCATCGTGCGTTTCTCGCCTGTGAGCGCGTCCAGATGCTCGCGCCGCGCCTTTTTGTTTACCGACAGAAAGCCTTCAAAGCACCAGCGGCCGGTCGGCAGGCCGGAGGCCGCCAGCGCGCACACGGCCGCGCAGCAGCCCGGAATCGGGATGACCGGCACATCGTGCGCCGCGCACAGCGCGACCAAATCCTCGCCCGGGTCGGAGACGGCGGGCGTGCCCGCGTCGGTCACGAGCGCGCAGCTTTCCCCCGCCAACAGTTTGGCGAGCACTTCCTCGCCGCGTGCACGGCGGTTGTGCTCGTAGTAGGAAATCAGCGGCTTTTTGGGCAGCGCACAGGCGGTCAGCAGCTTTTGGGTGACGCGCGTGTCCTCGGCCGCAATGAAATCCACCGAGGAGAGTATCTCTCGCGCACGGGGCGACAGATCGCTGAGGTTGCCGATGGGTGTGGCGACCAGATATAATATTGATTCACTCATTGTAATATTTCCTCAATAAATTATTTTCCGTATATTCTTTGATATTCCTCGCTTTCGACCAGCAGCGGCGGTTCGACGCTCAGCCCCTCCGCGCTGCCGCCCTTACGGCACTCGACCAGCACGGCGCTGGGTGCGGCAGCTGCGTTCTGATGCACAAACCGCAGCCGCTTGGGAACGAGCCGCACGCGGTCGAGCGCTTCGAGCAGCACCCACATCCGTTCCGGGCGGAACACAAAGGCGGCTTTGCCCCCTGTGTGCAGCACAAAAGACGTGGCGACCGCGACGTCCTCCACCGTGCAGCTGCTGTCCTGACGGGCGGTGCGTTTTTCGGGGGAGGGGGCGCTTTTGCCCGCCGTGCGGCCGAAATAGGGCGGGTTGCAGATGACATAATCCATGCTGCCATGCGGGAAAATCGTCCGGATGGCGCGCAGATCGCCCTGCACGGCGGTAACGTCCACGTCGTTATCCGCAATCGAGCGGCGGAATAGCGCAAGCGGTTCTTCCTGTAATTCCAGCCCCGTGATACGCAGGTCGGGGCGGTAAATGAGCAGCGCGAGTGCGCCCGTGCCGCAGCCGAGGTCGAGCACCTTGGCATTCCGGCGCGGATTGGCGAACCAAGAGAGCAGCACGCTGTCCTGCCCGAGCTTGAAAAAGCGGTCATCCTGCCATAGGTTCAGCCCGTTGGGCAGCGTTTCAATGGTTTGCGGCATGGGTTTTCCTCCTTGCGCGTATGCGGAAGGCCGGCCTTGACCGGCCGGCCTTTGGGCACTTGGGTTACTGTGCGGCGTCGCCGCTATGCCGACGCGCGTGTTCTTTGAGCTTTTCAAAGGTTTCCGCGCTGATGACATGCTCAATGCGGCAGGCATCCTCGGCTGCGGTTTCGGGTGAAACGCCCAGCATAGTCAGCAGCTGGGTCAAGACGGTGTGACGTTCGTAAATGTTTTCGGCGATGCGCAGACCGGATTCCGTCAGGCCGAGCAAGCCGTTCTGGTCGATGGAAACATAGCCGTTGTCCCGCAGCAGGCCGACCGCGCGGCTAATGCTTGGCTTGGAAAAACCGGTGTAGTGGGCCACGTCGATCGACCGCACCTGCCCGTTGCGCTGCGTCAGCACGAGAATTGCTTCCAGATAGTTTTCCGCGCTTTCCTGTATTTTCACGGGGGCGGCCTCCTTTCATGGTTTCGGATATTGTTTTACTATTTTAGCATGTCCCGCGTTTTTTGGCAACAGCGGGGGACGCGGTCGCGGATAAAAACACCGGCGTAGGGCTTTTCATTTGCTTTGCCGCTGTGCTATAATAAATCATACAGAAAAAGGAGTGAGCGCAATGGATAAGCAGATGTTCAACAATACGCAGATCCTCGCGTGGCTGCAATATTTTTCGGAAAACACGCAGGTCGATCTGGAAAAGGTCAAAATTCTCGATATTACCCGTAAGAACAAAAATCTGATCCCGACCGTGGAGTCCAATGATGCGGTGCTTGTGTTCACCGAGGCCGGTCATACGGATATCTTTTACCGTATGTGGGATGCGGGATTGGGCGAGTGCGACGTATGGTATAATACCGGCTCCGACCCCTCCGGCCCGATTCAGCATAACAAATTGCGCGACATGATTAACCGCGGCATCAATGCTTCGGCGGCAATGCTGATTCTCAATCCGAACGCGCGCTCGACCTACAAGATCGGCATGCGCAACTCGAGCTTTTCGCGTGGGTCGATTCACTATGTCGGCAGCGAGATTCGCGCGGTCATCCTCAACAAAATGCACATCGCAAACGACGATACCGTGTGCATCATCTCGGGTGAGTCAATTGCGGTCGAGTCCGCGATTATCGCGGGGGAGGGCACAGTTATTGCGGTTGAGTACAACCAGAACGATCGCCGCACGATGGAGGAAAACATCGAGCAGTTCGGCCTGAACAACATCCGGATTATCGACCATGTGGACGACGAGACAATGAAAAACCTGCCGGTGCCGAGCCTTGCCATGCTGGTGGCATCCGCCAGCATGGAGCAGGAGATCGAATGTCTGCTGCGCATCAACCCGCACATGGAGTTTGTCATCTATACGCTGGACTTCCGCTGCGCCGCCTCTATCCCGGATTTGTTTGCGCGCTATGGCATCGGAGAGACCGAGGTCATCCAGATTGCAGTGTCCAAGCTGAGCAGCAAGCATACCTTTGTCACTGAGCCTGCGCCGTGGCTGATTTCGGGAAAGGCTTGATGTGTCCGTGCAGGAGAAACATCTGTTTTTGTGCGAAATGACAATTGACATTGCTCTACCCCTTTATTATAATAAAGTGCAGTTATAGAAAACAGGCAAAGATAATGAGGGAGACAGTAGGATCGCATCCCAACGCCGCAGCGAGCCGGGGTATGGTGTAAGCCCGGCGCCAGTAGGACGATACTGAATATCACTCCGGAGTTGCAGCCCGAAACCCCGCGGGAGAGTAGGTGCTGACGGTTTTCCCCGTTACAGGAAGCGCGTATGATGGTATGCAGTAACGGGTGGTTACACGTAAGTTTGTATAGGCTTTCGTCCCTTTACGGGGACGAAAGCCTTTTTGTTTTCACCCGCGCAGCGCCCGGCGCTTGGAGGGACAGGACAAAGGACATATGAGGAGGAAACAGCATGAAAAACATGGTGGAAATTCGCTGGCACGGCCGCGGCGGGCAGGGCGCCAAGACCGCCTGCCTGCTGCTGGCGGACGCAGCGTTTGCATCGGGCAAATATGTGCAGGGCTTTCCAGAATACGGTCCGGAGCGCATGGGCGCGCCGATTACGGCCTATAACCGCATTTCGGACGAGCGGTGTACGATTCACTCCAATATATATGAGCCGGACTATGTTGTGGTCGTGGATGAGACGCTTTTGAAGGCGGTGGATGTGACGCACGGCTTAAATCCCAAGGGGGCCATCGTCATCAACACCCACAAGTCGCCTGACGAGGTGCGTCCGCTGCTGCGCGGCTATGAGGGCCGCGTCTATACCATTGACGCGCGTGCGATTTCCGAGCGCACGCTCGGCAAGTATTTCCCCAATACGCCCATGCTGGCCGCGATTGTCAAGGTCAGCGGCGTGCTTGACCCGTGGCGGTTCCAGTCGGATATGGAGATTTCCTTCCGGCATAAATTTGCAACCAAGCCGCAGGTCATCGCAGGCAATATGGAGTGTTTGACCCAGTCTCTCAAGGAGGTACGCGGATAATGGCAAAGTGTGCGAAGGATATCAACGAACAGTCGCCGTGGCAGGATTTGACCCCGGGCGGCGAGATTTACGAGGGCGGCACCGCCCGCCTGACCATGACCGGCGAGTGGCGCGCCAACATCCCGGTCTGGTATGAGGAAAAATGCAAGCAGTGTTTGCTTTGCGCGCCGTTCTGCCCGGATTCCTCCATTCCGGTTTGCGAGGGTAAGCGCGCGGATTTTGATTTTGACCACTGCAAGGGCTGCGGCATCTGCTGGAAGGTGTGCCCCTTCGGTGCAATCGACTTTGTAAAGGAGGAAAAGTGATGAGCATTCGAGACCGGCTTTCGGGCAACGAGGCGGTGGCCTATGCCATGCGGCAAATCAATCCGGACGTATTCGCCGCGTTCCCCATCACGCCTTCGACTGAAATTCCGCAGTATTTCGCGCAATATGTCGCGGACGGCAAGGTGGATACCGAATATGTGACGGTAGAGTCCGAACATTCGTCCATGTCCACCTGTATCGGCGCGTCGGCGGCAGGCGTGCGCGCGGTCACCGCGACTTCCTCCTGCGGCCTTGCCTATATGTATGAGTTGCTGTATGTGGCCGCATCCTCTCGCCTGCCGATCACACTGGCGTGTGTCAACCGCGCGCTGACCGGACCTATCAATATCAACAACGACCATTCGGACTCGATGGGCACGCGCGACGCGGGCTGGATCCAGCTGTACGCCGAGAATAATCAGGAGGCCTACGACAACTACTTGCAGGCGATGCGCATTTCCGAGACGCCTGACGTTCGCCTGCCGATTATGGTCTGTCAGGATGGCTTTATCACCTCGCATGCGGTCGAGAACATTCTACTTGAGGAGGACGAAGCGGTTAAGGCGTTTGTCGGGGAGTACCACCCTGAGCATGCGCTCATGGGTCGGGAGACGCCGCTGGCCGTCGGTCCGTATGACGTTTCGCCCTACTATATGGAGCACAAGGTGCAGCAGGCCGAGGCGATGAAGAACGCCAAGCGGGCGATTTTGGAGGTCGCAGCGGACTTTGAAAAGACTTTTGGCCGTAAATACGGCTTTTTTGAAGAATACCGGATGGAGGACGCGGAAGTCGCGCTCGTGCTGATTGGATCGACCGCGGGCACGGCCAAGGCCTGTATTGACCAGCTGCGCGCGGCGGGCCGAAAGGTGGGTCTTATTAAGATTCGCGTGTTCCGTCCCTTTCCGGCGGAGGAGCTGGCGCAGGCGCTCAGCCATGTCAAGGCGGTCGCCGTCATGGATAAGAGTGAGGGCTTTTCCGCCTGCGGCGGTCCGATCTACGCCGAAACCTGCGCCGCGTGCTATGATTTGGAGAAACGCCCTGTGATGATTGATGTGGTGTACGGTCTGGGTGGACGCGACGTGGCAACCGAGGATATCGCGCGGGTATATGACCACCTGTTCCTGCTGACGGAAAACGGCGGCAAGGGACCGAAATACATCCATATGGGCCAGCGCAGCAGCGAAACGGAGGTGCTCTGACATGGCGTACAATCATAAGAAAGAACTTTCCAAGCCGGAGCGTTTTGTCGGCGGTCACCGCCTGTGTGCGGGCTGCGGCGCGGGTCTGGTGTGCCGCGGCATGCTGCGTGCGCTCGACGAGGGGGACAAGGCGGTTGTGTGCAATGCGACCTCGTGTCTCGAGGTTTCTTCCTTCCTGTATCCCTACACCGCATGGGAGGATTCCTACATCCACTCCGCATTTGAGAACGCGGCCGCGACCTGCGGCGGTGTCGAGGCGGCGTACAATGTGCTCAAGCGCAAGGGAAAGCTGGACGGTACTTATAAATTTTTCGCCATCGGCGGCGACGGCGGCACCTATGACATCGGTTTTCAGTCGCTCTCCGGCGCGATGGAGCGCGGGCATGATATGGTCTATTTCTGCTATGATAACGAGGCCTACATGAACACCGGTATTCAGCGTTCGTCGTCTACGCCGCGCTTTGCCAGCGCGACAACCACCCCGACGGGGCAGGTGTCGGTCGGCAAAAAGCAGAACAAGAAGGATTTGACCGAGATTATGGTCGCCCACAACATCCCGTATGTTGCGCAGACCACCTTCCTCGGCAACTTCAAGGACTTTCACGAGAAGGCGCATCGTGCGATTTATACGGAAGGGGCGGCGTTTGTCAATGTTATGGCGCCCTGCCCGCGTGGCTGGCAGTATTCGCCTGAGATGCTGCCCGAAATCTGTAAGATGGCGGTCGAAACCTGCGTCTGGCCGCTGTATGAGGTTATTGAGGGCAAATGGCATCTGAGTTACATGCCGAAAAACAAGCTGCCTGTGACTGAGTTTATGAAATTACAGGGCCGCTTTAAGCACTGCTTTAAGCCCGGTAACGAGTGGACGCTCGAAGCCGCGCAGCAGTATGTCGACGAGCAGTGGGAAAAACTGCTGAGCCGCTGTGAAAGCAACTAAAATCAATGAAAAAAGCCGTTTCGCTCCTTCTCTGGGAGCGAAACGGCTTTGCTGTTTATGGTTAGTCATGTGGGCGGCGGTAGAAGTTGCCCGCCACCTGATCGGTTTTTAGAATGTTGATGAAAGCATGCGGGTCGATTTCACGCACGGCATGCGTGATTTCTTTTACCTGATCGCTGGCGATGACCGAGTAAATCAGGTCACGCTCCTCACCGTTGTACAGGCCGGTGCCGTGAAACAGCGTCGCACCATGGTGGGTGGTGTCCTTGATGTGCTCGTAAATTTCCGGCGCACGGTTGGAGATGATGAAAAGCGTGTTGCGTTTAAAGCGCTGGTCGAGCATGTGTACGATCTGCGTCGAGGCGAATTGGAAGATGATAGAATACAGCGCTTTGTCCCAGCCGAACAGTAGGCCCGCAACCGCAAGCATCAGGCAGTTACCGATAAAAATATAGTTCCATGCGTCCACGTTCAGCCGCTCGCTGAGGGCAACCGCAATGAAGTCCGTGCCGCCGCTGGTGGCGCGGCCGAGCAGACACAGGCTGATGGAAAACCCGTTGATGATGCCGCCAAAGATGCAGACGAGCAGAACGTCATTGGTCAGCGGCATGGAGGGGATGATATCGGTCAGCACACTGGTCAGCGCAATCATCAGGCAGGAATAAAGGGTGAACCGTTTGCCGATGAGTCGGAAGCTGATGACAGCCGGAATGGCGTTGAGCAGTAGGTTGATCGCGGTAAACGGCAATGCGATGCCTGCAAACTGTTGTGCGCTGCGTTGGATGAGCAAGGTCAGGCCGTTAAATCCGCCGGGGAACAAGCCGCCGGCATCGACAAAACTCTTGATGTTGACCGCCATGATGACTGAAGCCAGCACGATCAGAAACAGACGGCGCGCCTGCCCGGTGAGCGGCGGCTCCCAACCGCTCTGCGGATGGATGTGGGTGTCTGATGCTTGCTTTGACTGCATAAAAAATCCCCCTCTTTGGTGGTCACGCAACCGGTCGATGTTCGCCTATATTATAGCACAGCGGCACGCAGAAGTTAACGAACATTCTGCGTGCCGCTGTGAAAAAATCCCAGTGGGGTATGGACTTGTGTTATGGCTGCTGACCGTCCTGCGGAGGGACGGGCGGCTGCTGAGAAGGCTGCGGAGGTACCGGAGCGTCCGTCTGCGGTGGGCAGGGCGGCTGCGGATTGACCGGAGGAACGGGAGGCTGCTGTGCAGCAGTGGCAGTCGGGCCTGCGCCCGGTGCGGGCGGAACCGGCTGTTCTGCGGGGAGCGGCTCCATCTTGCGGCTGATTTCCTGTGTGTTCCGGCACAGAACGAGCAGCAAAAGCGCGTATTCATACACGATGCGGGCAGCCAGATTGCCAAGCACAAACAGAAGCAAGGCGGTAAAAAAGCGCGAGAACAGCAGCACGACGCTGTAAACCACGATGCTGATAACTGTGATGCAGTATAGCGCACGGATGAGTTTTTCCGAATAAAAGGTTCGGAAATTAAGCGCATTATGCAGTTTTGCAACGGCGCCCTCAAAACGGTTGGGCTTGCGGACAAACAGGAAATAGAGCGCCAATCCGCCGGCAATGGCGACAACTGCGGCAATGATCGGCAGCACAAACGATAAAAACGACGGATACACGTAGCTGTATGAATAGGCATACGGATAATAACTGGACATAATTTCCTCCTGGTAATGAGGTAAAGTTTTGTGTATTCAGTGTAACATATGCGGGAAAAACTTGCAAGTCCAATCGAAATGTTGTACCCTATTAGAGAGAAAACAAGACGGAGAGAAAAGTATGAGAATTTTACACACCACGCCTGCCGAAGACGGGTTTTATATGCCTGCGGAGTTTGCGCCGCACGAGGGCTGCCTGATGATTTGGCCCGAACGGGCGGACTCGTGGCAGTACGGTGCATACGCCGCGCGAAAAGCGTTTTTGCGAGTAATCGAGGTTATTTCGACAAGCGAAAACATGACCGTGCTGTGCTCGGAAGGGCAGTATGATAACGCGCGCGCGCAGTTGCCCGAACGGGTGCGGCTGGTGGTGATGGAAACGGATGACGCATGGGCGCGCGACATTGGGCCGACGTTTGTCATAAACGGAAAGGGCGAGCGCCGCGGCATTGACTGGGGCTTTAACGCCTGGGGCGGATCGTTCGATGGCCTGTATCCGAGTTGGGAGCGCGACAACCGCGTGGCGCGCAAGTTCTGTGACCTGCTGGGAAATGATTGCTACGACAAGCGGGATTTCATCTGCGAGGGCGGCTCTATCCATGTCGACGGCGAGGGCACCGCGCTTGTGACCGAGGCGTGCCTGCTGTCCGAAGGGCGCAACCCTGACCTGACACAGGAGCAGATTGCGCGCACATTGTGCGAGTATCTGGGTGTGCGCAAGGTTATTTGGCTGCCGCGCGGCATTTATAACGACGAAACCAATGAGCATGTGGACAACGTGTGCGCGTTTACCGCGCCCGGTGAGGTCGTGCTCGCATGGACGGACGATGAGAACGACCCACAGTATGCGCTTTCAGCGGCAAGCCTGGCTGTGCTCGAAGCTGCAACCGACGCAAAGGGGCGCAAAATCCGCGTGCACAAGCTGCCGCTGCCCGCACCCGTGACCATCACGGCCGAGGAGTGCGACGGATTGGATTTATGCGATGGTGAGCCGACGCGCACGCCGGGTGAGCGTCTCGCGGCGAGTTATGTGAATTTTTATATTGCAAACGAAGCGATTGTCATGCCCGCCTTCGGCGATCCGATGGACGAAAAGGCGCGGGCGGTTTTGCAGGGCCTGTTCCCAACGCGGCAGGTCGTGGCGATTCCCGCGCGCGACATTCTGATTGGCGGGGGCAATATTCACTGCATCACACAGCAGATTCCCCGCGTATAGGCGAAAACGGATAAACCATAAAGGAGAAAAAACGATGAGCAAAGTGACCGTGGCTGCGGTTCAGATGACCTATGGGCTGGAAACCGCGACGGAAAAAGTGCGCGAAGCAGCGGCGCAAGGCGCGCAGATTATTCTGCTGCCCGAACTGTTTGAAAACTGGTATTTCTGTCAGGAGAAGAATTACGAAAACTATCGTTTGGCGACGACGTTGGAGGAGAACCCTGCGGTGAGTGTGCTGCGCACGCTGGCGCATGATTTTCATGTGGTGCTGCCGGTCAGCTATTATGAGCGTGTGGGCAACACCACCTTTAACACGGTGGCGGTGATTGATACGGATGGCACCATTCTGGGTCAGTATCGCAAGACCCACATTCCGGATGACCATTTTTATCAGGAAAAGTTCTATTTTACGCCGGGTGACACGGGTTTTCGCGTTTGGGATACGGCTTATGCCAAGATTGGTGTGGGCATTTGCTGGGACCAGTGGTTTCCGGAGTCTGCGCGCTGCATGGCGCTGCAGGGGGCGGAGCTGCTGTTTTACCCGACAGCGATTGGTTCCGAGCCGATTCTCGACTGTGACTCCATGCCGCACTGGCGGCGCTGTATGCAGGGGCACGCGGCGGCGAACATCATGCCGCTTATCGCGGCAAACCGTGTCGGTACCGAGACGGTTACCCCCTCCCCGGATAACCAGAACCAATCCTCCAGCCTGACGTTTTATGGCTCGTCCTTCATTGCCGATGAAACGGGTGCGCTGGTTGAGCAGGCAGGACGGGAGGAAACCGGTATTCTGACGCATACCTTTGATTTGGATGAAATTTGTCAATTGCGCCGCAGTTGGGGTGTGTTCCGCGACCGTCGGCCGGAAATGTATGGTGCCATGGGGCATTTCGGATAAGTTTACAGGATAGCAAAATGCCCGCTGCGGCTGGGGCCGCAGCGGGCGTTTCTGTCTGTCCGTGGGCGCTAAAAAGCCTTTTTGGCAATATGCGCGTCCTTTGCTTCGTGCAGTTGGCGGATCAGCGCGGGATCGGCGTCCTCCGACTGCGCATAAATGCCTATCGCGGTGTCCACTTCATTGATGGATCGCTGCACCAAACGGATCTTTTTATCACTCTGGATCGCATCAAGCAAGCCTTGCGCGATTTCGCGACCCGGCTCGCGCGCGCACTGCTGGGCAAAGGCTTTGACCAGATTATGCGGGCGCAGACTGGAGCCGCCGATAATGAGCAGGAGCGCGCCCAACGCCGCCAATAGCAGCGTGAAGCTAAACAGTTTGTTGTGCGTGGCCAGATTGAGGACAATGGCGATCAGCAACACCGCGCCTCCAACAAGTTCAAAGCGTTTTGCAGCGCCGCAGTAACGACTATAATAAGAGGCGTTTTTCTCGGTATTCATAGTTTGTAATCCTTTCCACAGGGCGGGACATGCCCGAATATACGCTGTAATCGAGGTTAGATGATACTGGTGCCGCTGTGGCTTTTGAGCAATGTTGCCAGCGAGGATTCCTCGGAAAAATGCAGGTGCTGCACCATAGCCAGCGCAGCGCGGTCCCAGTTGTGGCTCAGACAGGCATCGGCAATTTCTGCGTGCTCCGCCATGGTGCGCTGCAGGCGGCTTTCAATGAGCTGGCCGCTCATCACACGCAGGCGGATGATTTGTGTCTGGATGCGGGAATAAAGGTCGCGCAAGTATTCATTGGGCAAAACGGAAACCAAAGCGGAGTGGAACTCGTCATCCAGCTCATAGAAACCTGTGAATTCCTCTGCATTAGCATGCTTGTGAAAAATCTGAGAGAACTCTGCGATTTTATCCATATCGAGACGATTGCCATAGTTGCGCAGCGTGTAAGGTTCCACCAGACGGCGAACCTCGAAAATCATACTGATGTCGCTGATAGTAAAGCCTGATACCACAATGCCGCGCTTGGGGAATACCTTGAGCAAACCCTCCTGCTCGAGGCGGCCGATGGCTTCGCGCACAGGAGTGCGGGAAAAACCAAGTTCGGCTTGCAAAACAGCTTCGCTCAGCAGTTGATTTGGCGGATATTCGCACATGGTAATTTTTCTTTTGATAAATTCATAGGCTTGCGACTGCATTGAGGATGTTTTTGCAGTTGACATGTATTTTGATACCTCCGAAGGGGGCGTGAATCACCCCGCTGAATCTATTATATCGGATTGGAGAAAATTTGCAAGAGGTGAAAGACTTGCCGGGGTTCGTGATTTTAGACATATTGCATTGAGTAAGATTGGATAAACTCACGATTTTTGGGAAAAGCATGAAATGGGAATTGACAAACCCAATTTCAGAGACTAAGATACAAAGTACGAAACACTTGTATACAAGTAAATATACAAGATTTGTAATTTGTCTTGACGGGGTAAAACCCGTGTTAATAAAGTCTGGAGGGAAATAAAAGATGAAAGCAATTTGCATCAAGGAGCCGGGCAAGGTTGAGATTGTTGAGCGTGAAATGCCGGTCCGGGGACCGGGCGAAGCGCTGCTCAAGCTGCTGTATGGTGGCATTTGCGGCAGTGATTTAGGCTCTTATCGCGGCGCAAACGCTTATGTTTCTTATCCTCGTGTACCGGGTCACGAGTTTTCAGCGGAGATTATTGAGATTGACGAGAATGACAAAGGGTTAAAGCCCGGCATGGTCGTCACCTGCAATCCGTATTTTAACTGCGGCAGCTGCTATTCCTGCAAGCGCGGTCTGGTCAATGCCTGCACGGACAACCAGACCATGGGTGTGCAGCGCGAGGGGGCTTTTGCCGAGTACATCACCATGCCGATAGAGCGCATCTATGACGGTAAGGGTCTTGACCCGAAAGTGCTGGCGCTCATCGAGCCGTTCTGCATCAGTTATCACGGCGTATCCCGTGCGGATGTTAAGCCCGGCGAACGAGTGCTGGTTGTCGGCGCGGGTACCATCGGTGTGCTGGCGGCGGTTGCGGCGAAGGCCAAGGGAGCGGAAGTCACCATCTGCGATGTAGCGCCGGATAAGTTGGACTACGCCTTCAAAACCTTTGATTTGGACCACAAGCTGCTCAACGAGTCACCCGAAGCATTTGAGAAGGGCATTGCGGAGCTGACAAACGGAGATGGCTTTGACGTGACCATTGAAGCGGTCGGCCTGCCTGATACCTTCCAGAATTGCATCGACGCCGCCTGCTTCGGCGCGCGTGTGGTTCTCATTGGTGTTTCCAAGCGCAACATTGAGGATTTCTTCTTTACCATTATTCAGAAAAAGGAACTGAATATCTACGGTTCGCGCAACGCGATGAAGAAGGATTTTCTGGAACTGATCGATTTGGTCAAGGACGGTGGAGTAGCGCTCGACAAAATTGTGACCAATACATATAAATGGGCGGATGCGCCCAAGGCGTTTGAGGAGTTTGCCGCGAACGCAGGTAAAATGCTGAAGGTTGTTATTGACTTCACCTGAACGGCAAGGCGATGGTGTTGGAAATATACGCTAAGAGAAAAGGAGAATATGAGATGAAAATGACATGGACCAAAAGAGTGATGGCTGCTTTGCTGTGTGGCGCAATGATGGCGGGCATGACGGCGTGTGGCGGTCAGACCGGCACGAATAACGGAAATGCCGCGGATGCTTCCGGCGCTGCGGTTACCATTAACGTCGGTTATGAGAATGCTACAAGCGAACCGGCGGCACAGGCTGCGGAGAAGTGGAAGACACTGGTGGAGGAAAAGTCTGGCGGCTCGATCCAGCTGGAACTGTTCCCGAATTCCACGCTGGGCAAGAAGAATGACCTTATCGATCAGATGCTGATGGGTGAAAACGTCATTACGGTTGCCGATGGTGCGTTTCTGGCGGATTATGGCGTACCGGATTTCGGTATCTTCTACGCGCCGTATACCTTTGAAAGCTGGGATGAGCTGTGGACCGTGCTGGACAGTGACTGGTATGCGAATCTGTGCGATCAGCTGGCTTCCGCCGGCGGCCTGCGCGTTTTGTCCTCCAACTGGATTTACGGCGCACGCGACATCCTCTCCATCAAGGAAATCCACACGCCGGCTGACCTCAAGGGTATGAAGCTGCGCGTTTCTTCCAATGACCTGTCCGTAAGCAGCTTTGAGTCTCTCGGATCAACGCCGGTCGGCATGGATATGTCCGACGTATATCAGGCAATGAGCGGCGGCACAATCGACGCGGTTGAGAACCCGATCACCTCGCTGTACAACCGTTCTTTCCAGGAAGTTGCCAAGTATCTGGTTAAGAACGAGCATATTCTGGCGACCTCGATGTGGATTTGCGGCGAGAGCTTTTTCAACACGCTGACCGAGGAGCAGCAGCAGATTCTGATAGAGTGCGCGGATGAAGCGGGCCTGTACAACAATGAGCTGTATGACGCGGCCACCGAAGAGGCTGAGCAGGGCATGAAGGATGCGGGCGTCACCGTAACCGAGCTGACCGATGAAGAGAAGGCACAGTGGGTGGAAGCAGCGCAGCCGTTCTTTGAGAACGCCACGCAGTCTCTGGGCTGGACCGAAGGCCTGTATGACACCGTTCGCGGCATTGCGGAAGGCACCGCTGCCTAATCATAATCAACACAAATCTGTTTTCCTCGCGGTGGAGAAGCGGGCGGCTTGTCCGCTTCTCAGCGTTCTGCAAGGATTGAGCTACCATATAAACAAGAATACTGTGTAGTTTAGATTACAGATCGGAGGTAAAATACATGAGCCAACAGCGCAATTGGAAATTCCTGCTGTTGAATATTGATGTAGCGATCGCCTCATTGGCAATGTGTATCCTGGTGGGGCTGACATTTTGCGGTGTTATCGCGCGTTATGTGCTGGGTAATCCGTTTACTTGGA
The DNA here is from genome assembly GCA_019115085.1 of Candidatus Agathobaculum pullicola. Lineage (GTDB taxonomy): Bacteria > Bacillota > Clostridia > Oscillospirales > Butyricicoccaceae > Agathobaculum > Agathobaculum pullicola. The sequence continues at coordinate 19,213 of DXEF01000040.1, forward strand.
TTGAAGAAATTCAGGCGGCCATGATCATATGGGTCATCTTTGGTGCGGCAGGTGCGGCATTCCGTACCGGCAACCATGCGGCAATTGAGGTTTTCTTTGAGTTCTTCCCTAAGCCGCTGAAAATGGTTGTCAACGTACTGATTCTGATAGTCACGATTATCACGCTGCTTTTTCTGGGATATCTGTCTATTCAATATATGATGGTGTTTGCAAACAGCGGACGAACCACTGCTGTGCTGCATATTTCATACATCCTGATTTATTGTATCGTTCCGGTATCGTGCATCTGGCAGGTATTTAACTTTATTCTGGTCAACTTTTTCCATTACTCGGAGCAGGAGACCATTGAAGCCATTACCGACGAAGAATTTGAGGAGGCGAAAGGACAATGAATATTATCAGTATCGCCTGCATCCTTCTGCTGGTCATGCTGTTTTTGAAGGTGCCGGTATACATTTCCGTACTCGCCGCCTCTGCGGTTTACTTTCTGGGCAATCCGGCCACAAATGCGACTATTTTCGCGCAGCAGACGCTGGCCGGCGCGCAAAGCCTTTCGCTGCTGGCAATTCCGTTCTTTGTCATGGCGGGCGTATTCATGAACTACACCGGCGTTACCCGCCGTATCATGGACTGCTGCGCAGTGCTGACCTCGCGTATGCCGGGCGGTCTGGCGCAGGTGAACATCCTGCTGTCCACGCTGATGGGCGGCTTGTCCGGTTCAAGTCTGGCAGATGCCGCGATGGAAGCGAAGATGCTGGTGCCTTCCATGGAAGCGCATGGCTTTTCCAAATCCTTCTCGACGGTTGTCACTGCGGCATCCGGTATGGTAGTGCCGCTTATTCCACCCGGAACCGGCCTGATTATTTATGCGTGCATCAATAACATCTCGGTCGGCCAGCTGTTTGTCGCCGGCATCGGCCCCGGCATCTTCATGACCATTACGCTGATGATTTTCACGCATTTTGTGTCTAAAAGCCGCGGGTACAAGCCCATGCGCACCTCCAAGATTCCGGGCCGTGAGAAGTGGCAGGCAATTCGCCCCGCGATTCTCCCGATGCTGCTGCCGATCATCATCATCGGCGGCGTGCGTATCGGTGTGTTCACCGCCAACGAAGCCGGTACGGTCGCAATCGTTTATGCGCTGGCGCTGGGTATCTTCTATCGTGAGATGCGGCTGACCAACTTTTTCAAGGGCTGCAAGGAAACGGTTACAACCACCAGCTCTATCATGCTGATCGTTGCGGCGGCGTCCTGCTTCTCGTGGATTTTGACCCGTGAGCAGATCCCGCAGACCTTTGCTAACTGGATGACCACCACAATTGACAATAAGTATCTGTTCCTGTTTGTTGTCAATATCTTCCTGATTATTGTGGGCATGTTCGTAGAAGGTAACGCTTCTATGATCGTTTTGGGGCCGCTGCTCCATCCGGTTGCACTGGCGTTCGGTATCAATCCGATTCACTTTGCGATGGTTTACATCTTCAACTGCACCATCGGCGCATTTACCCCTCCGATGGGTACGCTGATGTTCGTCACCTGCGGCATTACCAAGTGCCCGACCAAGGACTTTATCAAAGAAGCGGTGCCGTTCTATATTTTGTTCGCAGTGGATATTCTTCTGCTGACCTATTTCCCGCCGCTGTCGACTTTCTTGGTGGATTTGATTTACTAAGTTTCGTTTGTCCAAAGCCCGGTGCGCTGCGGCCGCGATTCAGCGCCGACCGCGCTCCGGGCTTTTGGGAGTGTTGAGAGGGAGGTTTTACGATGAGAGAGCGACCTTTGGTTGCTGATCTGGTGAAGGACACATTTGTGCCCAAAATGTTCCGCGTGCGGCAGAAGTTTCCGCGTCCGCGGATTGACCCGAGCGAAATTCCCGGCATTATTGAGAATCTGCTCCGTGAGGAGAAGTTTGCGTCCCGCGTCAAGCCTGGTATGCGCATTGCGATCACGGCAGGCTCGCGCGGTGTTGCCAATGTCGCGCTGACGACCAAATGTATCGCGGATTTTGTCAAATCCCGTGGCGCAAAGCCCTTTGTTGTGCCGGCGATGGGAAGCCATGGCGGCGCGACAGCGGAAGGACAGCGCGAAATTCTGGAGGGATACGGCATTACAGGGGATTACATTGGCTGCCCGATTATCTCTTCCATGGAAGTGAAAAAAATCGGCGTCAATGATGAAGGCGTCGACGTTTATATCGACAAAAATGCAGCCGAGGCGGACGGTATCATTCTGGGGTGCCGCATCAAGCCGCACACGGCGTTTCGCGGACCGTATGAAAGCGGCCTGATGAAGATGATGGCAATTGGTCTGGGCAAGCAATACGGCGCAGAGGTATGCCATGCGGAAGGCTTTAAGAACATGGCGAAAAATGTGCCGCTGTTCGGTCGGTGTATTCTGAAAAACGCACCGATCCTGTTTGGCGTACCGACCATTGAAAACGCTTTTGACGAAACCTGCAAAATTGTGGCCGTTGCAGCGGAGGATATCGATGCGGAAGAGCCGGGACTGCTCAAAGAAGCGTTCACCTATATGCCGCGTATTCTGGTGGATTCGTGCGATGTGCTGATTGTCGATCAAATCGGCAAGAATTTCAGCGGAGACGGCATGGACCCGAACATCACGGGCACGTTCTGCACACCATATGCGACCGGCGGTATCCAGTCGCAGCGCGTGGCGGTGCTCGATCTCAGCCCGGAAACACACGGTAACGGTATCGGTCTGGGCTATTCGAGCGCGACGACGAAACGTGTGTTCGACCAGCTCGATCTGGCCTCGATGTATCCCAACGCGATTACCTGTACGGTACTTGGCGGCGTGCGCATCCCGATTGTTATGGAAAGCGATAAGGAAACCATTCAGGTCTGCATCAAAAGCTGCAACGAAATCGATAAATCCAATCCCCGCGTGGTACGCATTCCCAATAGTCTGCATTTGGAGCATATCATGCTGTCCGAGTCTTACTGGGACGAGGCGCAGGCAAATCCCGATCTCGAAATTGAGTCCGAACCGGCGTATCTGCCCTTTGATGAGAACGGAAACCTGTGGTAATAAGCATGCGTGACATGCTGTGTTGCGCAATGATTGATATAGAGGTGAACCATTAAAATGGAAAAGCTGAATTATGAAGTGCTGAAACAGTCCGGTTATAAGGGCTATATTCTGGAAAATGCACCGGAAAAGATCCTTCAGTTTGGTGAGGGCAATTTCCTGCGCGCCTTTGTCGACTATTGGTTCGATATGGCCAATGAAAAGGTCGGCTGGAACGGCAAGGCCGTTCTGGTGCAGCCGATTGCACCCGGACTTGCCAAGCAGATCAACGATCAGCAGGGTCTGTACACGCTGTATCTGCGCGGCCGCGAGAATGGCGAGAAGGTGGATCGCAAGCGCGTCATTTCCTCGGTATCCCGCTGCCTTAACCCGTATGAGAAAGTGGATTATGATGCGATGATGGAGGTCGCGGTATCCGATGACCTCGAGTACATTGTCTCTAACACAACGGAAGCCGGTATCGTGTACGATCCCGCTTGCCAGAAGGATGATTGCCCGCCGTTCTCGTTCCCGGCAAAGCTGACACAGGTGCTGTACAAGCGCTGGCAGGCCGGCAAAAAGCCACTGGTTATCCTGTCCTGTGAGCTGATCGACAACAACGGTAAGGAACTGGAGAAGTGTGTGGGTCAGTACATTGAGCAGTGGGGACTGGAAGCGGACTTCAAGGACTTTTGCGGGGAGTGCACCTTCTGCTCCACGCTGGTGGACCGCATTGTGCCCGGCCGCATCAAAGACGCGGACGAGGCGGCCCGTATGGACGAGGAGAACGGCTACCACGACGAGTTGATCGACGTGGGCGAGGTATTCGGCGTATGGAACATCGAAGGGCCGGCATGGCTGGAAGACAAGCTGCCTTTCAAAGCGGCGGGCCTCAACTGCATTGTTGTACCGGATGTCACCCCGTATAAGAAGCGCAAGGTACGCATCCTCAACGGCGCGCACACCGGTTTTGTGCTCGGTGCTTACCTGGCAGGCTTCGATATTGTGCGCGACTGCATGCACAATGAGCACATCAAGGGCTTTATGAACAAGATGCTGCATGAAGAGGTTATCCCGACTCTGCCGCTGGATAAGAACGACTTGGAGAACTTTGCGGCAGCCGTGGAGGATCGCTTTAATAATCCGTTTGTAGACCACGAGCTGATGAGCATTTCGCTCAACTCCACCTCTAAGTGGAAGGCGCGCAACATGCCCAGCTTCCTCGAGTACATCGAAAAGCAAGGCAAGCTGCCGGTTTGCCTGACCATGTCGCTTGCCGCTTACATCGCGTTTTATTCGACCGATGTGCAGGAGCTGACCGATAAGGGACTGGTTTGCAAGCGCGCGAAGGGCAACACCTACACCTGCTCGGACGACCGCTGGGCGCTCGAGTTCTACTGGGCGCACCGCGATGACAGCGATGCCGATTTGGTGCGCGCGGTACTGACCAACGAGCAGATGTGGGACAGAGATTTGACGAAGATCGACGGTCTTGAGGCTGCGGTGCTCGCGGACCTGACCAAGATTCGCACGGAAGGCGCGGAGGCCGCGTTTGCCTCCTGCCTGTAAGCCGGAGGACTTATTATGACAAAACTCATTCGCATTAACGAGCGGGATAATGTTGCCGTTGCGCTGCATCCGGTCGGCAAGGGCGAAACCCTGACCGCGGGCGGCGTGACCGTCACCGCGGCCGAGGATATCCCGCAGGGTCATAAGATTGCGCTGGAGCACATACCCGAGGGCGCGTCGGTTGTCAAGTACGGTTATCCGATCGGCCACACCACGGCGGCAGTCGAAACCGGCGCTTGGGTGCATACCCATAATATGAAGACCAATCTGTCCGGTGAAGAGGCGTATACCTACGAGCCTGCCGTGCCGTCGGTATCGGCAATCGAGCCGGAGACCTTTATGGGATTTCGCCGAAGAGACGGCCGCGCGGCGGTCCGCAACGAGATCTGGATTATCCCGACCGTCGGCTGTGTCAATGACGTGGCCAAAAAGATGGTTGCGGACAATCAGGATCTGGTCGGCGGCTCGATTGAAGGGCTGTATACCTTCACGCATCCCTACGGCTGTTCCCAGACCGGCGCGGACCATGCGCAGACCCGTAAGCTGCTGGCGGCGCTCGTGCGCCATCCGAACGCAGCGGCGGTGCTGGTGCTCAGCCTGGGCTGCGAGAATTTGCAGCATGACCAGTTCCTCGAGGAGCTTGGCCCCTATGATGAGAACCGCGTCAAGTTCCTGACCTGTCAGGATGTTGAGGACGAATTTGCAGCCGGACGCGAGCTGCTTGAGCAGTGCGCGGCGTTTGCTTCGCAGTTCATCCGCCAGCCGATTCCGGTCAGCGATTTGGTCATCGGCATGAAGTGCGGCGGCTCGGACGGCCTGTCCGGCGTCACCGCAAATCCGACCGTCGGCGCGTTCAGCGATATGGTGATCGCCCGCGGCGGTTCAACCGTGCTGACCGAGGTGCCTGAGATGTTCGGCGCAGAGGGCATGCTGCTCAGTCGCTGTGTCAATCGTGAGGTGTTCGACAAGGCGACCAGCATGCTCAACAACTTTAAAGATTATTTCATCAGCCATCATGAGACGGTGTACGAGAATCCCTCGCCCGGTAATAAAAAGGGCGGCATTACGACGCTGGAGGATAAGTCCTGCGGCTGCGTGCAGAAGGGTGGCACGGCCCCGATTGTGGATGTCATCGGCTATGGCGACGCGGTAACGGCGCACGGTCTGAACATGCTGTATGGCCCGGGCAACGACCTTGTTTCGGCGACGGCCATGACGGCGGCGGGCGCGCACATCGTGCTGTTCACCACCGGCCGCGGAACGCCGTTTGGCGCGCCCGCGCCGACCATCAAGATTGCCAGCAACAGTCAGTTGGCCGCGAAGAAGACCGGTTGGATTGACTTCGATGCCGGTCCGGTGGCCGACGGCGAGCCGATCAAGGATGCCGCCGCGCGCCTGTTTGATCTGGTGCTACAGGTTGCAAGCGGCCGGCAGTCCAAGAGCGAGCAGCTCGGTTATCGTGAAATCGCTATCTTTAAGGATGGCGTCACGCTCTAAAGCGTGTTTCCTATTCTCTCTCCTTTTGATACCTATCTAATTCCCTTTTCTGCTTTTTTTCAATGAGAATACCGCGGCGTTATCGCCGCGGTATTCCGCTATATAAGAAGAAGGCCGCTGCAGCGGCCTTCTTCTTGTGTAATGCGCATGACGGCGCATATTTTTATACTTCGGGGTGGTCGGCGGCACGGGCCTGCTGGATTTCTTCGAGCAGATGCTTTTGCGTGTCGTCGAACAGCAGGCGCTTGTTGTGCGCAAAGTAGGCCTCGCACCCGAAATTCTGGATGAACCATGAGGTGAAATAATTGGCAGTCAGCTCGGTGGCGAACAGCACCATCTCCTGACTGTCGCCGATGGCTTCATCGAGGAAGGCGAAGGCGTTGGCAAGCGCGCGGTCGGTTTTGTCCGCCGCGTCTGCGCGCGTCTGTACATCCGCCTGAAATTTTTCCTTCAGGTAGTCGAGCGTGCGGCCCGCCGGGATTTTCTCAAGTGACAGTCCCTGCCGGAAGGCGTCCAGCCGTTCGGTCTCGCGCGACGCGATGAACAGCGCGTCACGGTCGGTCGAACCGGCGGCACGGCGGCGGGAGAGTGCATCACGCTTTTCGTCCAGCAGCGTCCCGAGCGTTTTCTCGCCCTCGCGGATGCGGATGAGGTCTTGATGCAGCGCGTCGGTCAAGCCGTCCAGCCGGTAGGTTTCGCGCGCCGCGTCGGCCAGCCGCGAAAGCAGCAGACCGAGCACGCCCAGCTTTTCATCAAACGGCGCGCCGGCAAGCTCGGAGGCGCGCACGCGCTCCCACGAGCCGTCGAGGATTTCCTCGACGCGGTAAACACGCTTGTACTTGTCGTATAATTGCAGGTAGTTGGCAAAATCGCTCGCCACGCGCGGCAGCTGCAAATATTGCTCGACCACCTGCCGGTCCACCGACAGACCAAGTGTTTCGTACACTTGCATCAGCTCGGACAGGTCCTCCCAGCCGCGCGCAGTGACGAATTGTAGGCCGTCTGCGGTCGCCTCCACGCGGTAAAAATGGTCGCGCCGAATCTCGAGATAGGACAAAATCGCGCCATGGATGCCGCGGCGGTAGGCATACTCTTTCCAGACCGCGAAATCCTCCTCCACGTCGATGCGCTTGACGCGGTCGAGCGTGACCACGTCAAATTCGCGTACAGATTTGTTGTATTCGGGCGGGTTGCCTGCGGCAACAACCACCCATCCCGCAGGCAGCTGCTGATTGCCAAAGGTCTTGCATTGCAAAAATTGCAGCATCATGGGGGTCAGCGTCTCGGAAATGCAGTTGATTTCGTCGAGGAACAGGATGCCCTCGGAAACGCCCGTTCGCTCGATCTCGCGGTAGACCGAGGCGATAATCTCGCTCATCGTGTAGGCGGTGACCGTATATTCCTGTCCGCCGAACTTTTCGTGCTCGATATAGGGCAGACCGAGCGCGGACTGGCGCGTGTGGTGGGTCAGCGTGTAGGACACCAGACCCACGCCGGTCTCGTCCGCAATCTGCTCCATAATCTGGGTTTTACCGATGCCCGGCGGGCCCATCAGCAAAATGGGACGCTGCCGGATGGGCGGGATGCGATACGCGCCGAATTCGTCGCGCGTAAGATAGGCGCGCAGCGCGTTTTTGATTTCGTTTTTGGCTCGTTTGATGTTCATAGTGGTTCTCCTATCTCGGCCTCGCGCAGCACAGCGCGGATCGCCCATGGCGGGACGTTTTCGGGGTAGGCGCCGCCTTCGAGCATAACGAAGGCCGCGTCATATTTGGGTCGCTTTTTGGGGTAGATGCCCAGTCCGTCGGTAAAGTAAAGCAGTCCGCGCAAGTGGTGGAACGCACCCTCGCTCACCAACCGGTCAACATATTCAAATACCGGTCGGAAATCGGTTGCGGACTGTCCAATCAGCTCGAAATGCTCCATGTAGTCGGCAAGGTCGCGTGCATTTGCAATGCGTTTATCCGCGCGAATCTGGTCGTCGCATTGCAGAATGCGCAGATTGATATGTCTGAAAAAGCTCTCGCTGTCCTGTAACAGCTCGTAGGTGCGCGTGAGAAAGCTGCGTACCAGCTCGCCCGAGGTGGACATTGAGGTGTCGACCGCGATGACAAAATCTTCGATTTTGCGCACCTCGCGCGTCTCGAGCGGCTCGATGAGCGGCATGTTGCCAAAGTGCCGCAGGCCGTAGGCGTAGTAGCCGTAGTCGAAGGAGTCCGCGTCGACTGCCACCTCCTCGCGCAGGGCGGCAAAGCGTCGCAGAAATGCGCGGTAGTCGGTCGTGTGCTGGGTGGTGACGGATAATTGTTCACGCACGGCTTCGCCTCCGGTCGCCTGATTGGAAAATACGGTTTCCATCGCAGTTTGCGTGCGCTCGGCGGTGTGCTGCCACTGTCTGTCCTGCTCGTCGTCGCCCTCTTCGGGCCAGAGCGTGTGCTCATCGACCGCGAATACGCGCGCGAGTGTGGCGCGGTCATAGGAGTTTAACCGGTCGCGCCGAAACTGTCGGTAGACCGCCTCGGCGGTCAATACAGGCATTTCCGCGCGCAGACTGCGGTACAGGTTCTGCCGCCGCACGGAGGGCTTATCCGCTTGTAAGCAACGGTAATCGAGCGTGTCCAATATGCTTTCCACCGCTACATCACAGGCCAAATCCCACAAATCGCGGTCGCGGCCGCGCGTTTTGGCGGGATGGCGCAGCAGACAGTGAAACACGCTGTGTAAGTAGGCGCGGTTGACGTGCGGACGGCCGCGCTCAAGCTGCTGCGCGAGCCACGCGCCGTTAAAGTATAGGCTGCGCGCGTCGGTGGCAAGGGTGGCGGTGTCAAACCCGTCCGAGACGGCCAGCGCGGACAGCGCCGCGTCCAGAAAGGGCAGGCTCATATATAATTCGGTGCGGGCGGAGAACAAAATCTCGCGCCCGAGGGCGTTCCAGCGTTCGCTTTGGGGCATGGAAAAGCTCCTTTACAGGTCAAAGGTTTTCGCGCGGCCACGGGCAGCGGTTTTGCCGGTCGCGGCCAGCAGCACGGACAGTGCCGCGGTCTGCTCCTTTTCACGGGCGGCGTCGCAGGCAGCTTCCACATCGGCGGCAGTCAGCACGCCGAGCGACAGCAGGAAGGAAACCGCCGCGCTTTCGCCCATTGCGGCGCAATGGCACAGCAACGCGCCGCCGTGCGCACGCAGACAGTCGAGATAGGCGTCGCGGGCGGTATCAGACAAGGCATACGGTACAGCCAGCCGCCGCGCCGCAACCTGTGATGCAACGGCAAAGTCGTGCCGCTCGAGCAAGCCGGCGAGCGCAAGGTCGTATTGTCGCAAACTGAGGACACCCGCGTCAAAGCACTGGCGGTAGCCATAGCCCGCGCCGTGGATGCGGCGCTGAAAGATATGCGCGGGGGAGAGGTCCTCGAGTTCCTCGGTGTAGGCGGGAAACAGCAGGTGCGCGGACGCGCCGCCGTCAAAGCGCACATCCAGCTCGCCCGCGTGCTCTCCCAGCAGCTTTTGCAGGCAGGTGGGAACGGTCGGCTCGGCCCGCAGCACAACCTCGCGCAGCGCGCGGCAGTTCATCAGCGCCCCGCCGCCAAAGTCCGAGACCGTGTGCGGCAGTGTGATGGTTTCCAGCCGGCGGCAGTTGTAAAACGCATAGCTGCCCACGCTTTGCAGCGCGGCAGGCAGCGTGACCGCGCGGACGGCGTTCGCATCATGCACAGGCTCCGGCCCGCCGCAGGCAATACGGACCGCAAAGGTCTCCTGCCCGGAAAGGTCGGGCGCACGCTCGCTGAGCGCGTAGGGGCCGAGCTGCACGACCGGTGCGCCGTCGATTTCGTCCGGCAGGCGCACGGTATCGTCGCACGTCTCGCACCGCAGGATGGCGATGCCGTCCGGTATGTGTGCACAGGTCAGCAAAAGGTCGTTTTCGCCGTCGATTCTACGCATGCGCGGGTCTCCTTTTTGGATAATTTTCGTCTGGTTTGATTATAGCACAGGAGCAGCGGGGCGGCAAGGTAAGGGCGCAGGATAGATGCTTATGATGATAAGAAAATATCAAAGTGATAAAATATAAAAATTCTCCAAAAGCGCTTGACAAATCCATGGACGGAGAATATACTGTGACCATACTGCAAAACCGATGACGAAGACGAGTAGCGGGGAATCCGAACCACCAAGAGAGCCGCAGATGGTGGAATTGCGGCAGGCAAGGACCTTGTGAATGGACTTTAGCAGGGCAAGGCGAACGGGATAAATCCCAAGTAGCTGCGACGGGGACTCCACCCGTTATCCGGGGAGCGCATATTGATGGATATGTAAAAGCGAGCGGGCGCGTTTTGCGTCAACTTGGGTGGTACCGCAAGAGTTTGTTGATTAACTCCTGTCCCATGATTTCATGGGACAGGAGTTTTGTTTTGTTGACTCACATATTTCATATAAGAAGGAGAGAACCTACCATGGCAAAGATTCCGCACAGATTGTATTTAACCGAAGATCAAATGCCTAAGCAGTGGTATAACCTGCGCGCCGACATGAAGGAACAGCCCGATCCGCTGCTTCATCCCGGTACGCGCCAGCCGCTGCCCGAGGAGGCGCTCTATCCTATCTTCTGTGAAAAGCTGGCGCATCAGGAGTTGGACAGCACGGACCGCTATATCGATATTCCGGAGCCGGTTCTGGATATGTATAAGCTGTACCGCCCGTCGCCCCTGTGCCGTGCCTACAATCTGGAAAAGGCGCTTGGCACTCCGGCGAAGATTTACTATAAGTTTGAGGGCAACAACACGTCGGGCAGCCATAAGCTGAACTCGGCTATTGCGCAGGCGTATTACGCCAAGGAGCAGGGACTCAAGGGGTTGACCACCGAGACCGGCGCGGGCCAGTGGGGCACGGCGCTGTCCGAAGCATGCGCATACTTCGGGCTGGACCTCAAGGTATACATGGTCAAGGTTTCCTACGAGCAGAAGCCGTACCGCAAGGCGGTTATGCAGACCTTCGGTGCGGACGTAACGCCCTCGCCTTCCAATACCACCGAAGCGGGCCGTGCGATTCTTGCGCAGAACCCGAACACGGGCGGTTCGCTCGGCTGCGCGATTTCCGAGGCGGTTGAGATGGCCACGACGCATGAAGGCTATCGCTATGTGCTCGGTTCCGTGCTCAATCAGGTGCTGCTGCATCAGTCGATTATCGGTCTGGAGAGTAAGCAGGCGATGGAAATGCTGGACGAATACCCGGATATTGTCATCGGCTGCGCGGGCGGCGGCTCCAATCTGGGCGGCCTGATTGCACCGTTTATGCAGGATAAGCTGCTGGGCAAGGCTGATCCGCGCATTATCGCGGTCGAGCCGGCCTCCTGTCCGTCGTTTACGCGCGGCAAGTATGCGTATGACTTTTGCGATACCGGCCACGTGACGCCGTTGGCACGCATGTATACGCTGGGCAACGGCTTTATGCCCGCGGCGAACCACGCGGGTGGTCTGCGTTACCATGGCATGAGTCCGGTTCTTTCCAAGTTGTACCACGACGGTTACATGGAGGCGGTTTCCGCCAAGCAGACCGATGTGTTCGAGGCCGCGACATTGTTTGCCAAGGTGGAAACCATTCTGCCCGCGCCGGAGTCCAGTCATGCGATTCGCGGTGCGATTGATGAGGCGATTAAGTGCAAGGAGACGGGTGAGAGCAAGACCATTCTGTTCGGTCTAACCGGTACGGGCTACTTTGATATGTCGGCTTATGAAGCGTATCATAATGGTACAATGACGAACCATGTGCCCACGGATGAAGAATTGCAGATTGGCTTTGATACGCTGCCGGAGCAGCCGGAATAATAGCATTGCAATGCGGAGGTGGAGCCTATTATGCAGATAGCGGAGCATCTGCTCGAGTCTGTTGTTTCCTGGGCCATCCTGTTATTTGAATATGTTGGCGTGGCGGTGATAGTGGTTGCCGGCGTACAGGGTGTCTGGCGTTATGTGCGCCGCGATCCGCTTACTCGCCTGACGCTTGCCAAGGGATTGTCGCTCGGGTTGGAGTTTAAATTGGGCAGCGAGATTCTGCGCACTGTAATTGTGCGGGAGTTTAAGGAAATTGGCTTGGTTGGTGCGATTATTCTGCTGCGCGCGGCGCTGACCGTTCTCATCCACTGGGAGATTAAGAACGAAGAACGGGATGCGGTGAAAATATCGACAGAATAGGCAGCGCAATCTGATTTATGTGAGCCGCCGAAAGTGGGTTTCGGCGGCTCTAATGGATAAGAGTGGGCAGATGGGGGGACGGTCTGTAGAGAAAGAAAAGAAAGAAAATTCGTAAGTTGCAACATTAAAAGTAACTAACAATTTTAGATATTGACAAATTAAAATTGTTAGTGTTGCATATAAGCATAAGCATAAGCATAAGCAAAACAAACAAAAAGACATACGTCTTTTTGACTGCTTCCAGACATGGCAAACAGGAACCACCCATTCAGGCCGCTCCTAAGCAAACATATTCTGTTGTTCATAGAGTTATTGCTTGTCGAACCACGGACGGAAAACCATGTTAGAGGTCTGCCATCCAAGTATCT
>DXEF01000041.1 GCA_019115085.1 Candidatus Agathobaculum pullicola
TGTCCGCCGAGTATGAAGCGGAGCAAAAAGAACTGACGGAAAAGGTCAAAGCAGACCGGGAACTGGTAAGCACCTACGAGCAGGACAAAGCGGATTTTGACAGTTTCGCGGCGGTCATTCGGAAGTATGTAGGGATTACCGAACTGACGCCTACGATTGTCAATGAGTTTGTGAAGAAGATTATCGTCCACGCGCCGGACAAGTCCAGCGGCCACCGGCGGCAGAAAATCCAGATTATCTGGAACTTCGTCGGGGAACTGAAGCAGGACGAAGACGAGCAGACCATTGAACGGCAGAGAAAAAGCAGGACAGCATAGCGATTTGCCATACTGTCCTGCAAGATACGATTACTTCCTTATGGGTGTGTGCCTTCTGGCAGGGGGCGTTGTACTCCAGGACCGTGTTATGCCGCGCCCAGTCGCAGATCTTATAGCGGACTACATTTCCGCGGCCCAGGGCCTGGAAAGAAATGAGGTGCTGCTTCTGTAGCCGTTCCAGCTCGGCCAGCGCCTGGCACTGGAACCGGGTGCGGAACCATTGGGACAGTTCTTTGAGGGTGCAGACCCATTCGCCGGGGTAGACGGTATAGCTGATGCCGTCGATGCGGCGGTATGAGGTGCGGAAGTTTGCGTAACTGCAAAGTACCGTAAAATAAAAAAGGCCGGAGCCTCCGCTTACGCGAATGCTCCGGTCCTCCATCAGAAAGCGGACGAACTGCCGGTAGATCCGGCAGCGTGGGTAGTCCACCACCTGTTTAATTTGTAATTGATAGGTTGGCATAGCTTTCTCCTTTTTATATATAAGGTATGAAATTGAGTTCGCCAACGAAAAAACCGTTGACTTGAATATCTTTGAGACTTATGCTATACTTGTTTATGTATGGATTTGCTTGGCAATCCTATACAAAGTTCGTGCAGTTTTTACTGTAAGTGGGGCGGTTTTCAAAATGTTCCCTTTGAAAACAATGTAGCCATTCGTTGTGCCAATTTTAAGTCGTCATTGAGCCGATTTCGTGCCAATACAACTTTCTACAACTTTTCTACAACTTTTGCCCCGAATCAGACGGAGCAGGAGGACATCCTATGGAATCCAAAAAGTTAGAAAAACCTCGTAAAAATGGCGCTTTTTCAACACGTCAGGCCGTGACGAAACCGGATGAAGAGACCGGCGGGGTGTTCCCCACCATGAAGCCGCTGGAAAACTGAGGACGGGGATCACATAGGAACAAGCAGGACTGCTGAACGATCGGCGGTCCTGTTCGTCTATCAATATGAAGAAATGAGACGTTTGTGCGCGGCCAAACCAATATCATGTGCTGTATATAAGCGCAGCTCCAATATGGGAGTGTGTGGCTGCGATGTGAGGGATACAGGCTCAAAACGTGATGCTATGCAAAAGAAAAAACAGATGAAAGAGGAGAATTATTATGCTGGAAGTTGGTACAAAAGCCCCGGATTTTACACTGCCCGATAAGGATGGCAACGCGGTCAAACTGTCTGATTTTCTGGGCAAGAAAGTGGTTTTATATTTTTATCCCAGAGACAATACGCCTGGCTGCACCCGTCAGGCCTGCGCCTTTGCGCAGAATTACGAAGCGTTTAAAGAGAAGAACGTCGTGGTGATTGGCATCAGTAAGGATTCCGTGGCCTCGCATCTGAAATTTGCGCAGAAGTACGAGTTGCCCTTTGTATTGCTCTCTGACCCGGAACTGCAAGCTATTGAGGCCTATGGCGTCTGGCAGGAAAAGAAGCTTTATGGTAAGGTAGGCATGGGCGTTGTGCGCGCAACGTACCTGATCGATGAAAAGGGAATGATTGAAAAGGTGATGCCCAAGGTGAAGCCGGATACCAATGCAGATGAAATTCTGGGGTATTTGGCTGAAGCGTGATGCAAGGGGTAAAGTAGGATGACCGTGCAAGGGAATATGTGCTTGGCGGTTTGCAGGATCGGCTTATGGGCGTGAGGACAAATATGCGGATTATTATTTCACCAGCAAAAAAAATGAGAATGGATATGGATACGCTTTCGTGGCAAGAGCTGCCCTGTTTTATTGACAAGGCACAAACGCTTTACGAAACGCTCAAATCCATGTCGTATGAGGAACTGAAAAAGCTCTGGAAGTGCAATGACGCCATCGCTGCGCAGAATGTGGAGCGGCTGCGGAGCATGGATCTGCACACGCGTCTGACCCCGGCAATTCTATCCTATGAGGGAATTCAGTATCAGTACATGGCGCCCGGCGTATTCACGGAGGAGCAGCTTGTCTATGTGCAGACGCATCTGCGTATCCTGTCCGGATTATACGGCGTTCTGCGCCCCTTTGACGGGGTGACACCCTACCGACTGGAGATGCAGGCCAAGCTGCAAACCAATGGGGCGAAGGATTTGTACGGTTATTGGGGCGGAGAGATTGCAAATAAGCTGTATCAGGAAACCGACTGCATCATCAATCTCGCCTCCAAGGAGTACAGCGTCTGTGTCTCGCGCCATAAAAAGCCGGGGACGCAGTTTATCACCTGTGTGTTCGGGGAGGAAAAGGACGGTAAAATCGTGGAGAAAGGGACGCTGTGCAAGATGGCTCGCGGAGAAATGGTGCGCCATTTGGCTGAAACCCATGCGGAAAGTCCGGAGGCGCTCAAAACCTTTTCCTGCCTGCACTATACCTTTTCGCCGGATCACTCTGATGAGAATACCTATGTCTTTCTGTTGAAAAAGGCATCAGAACGCGGAGTGTAACATGGATTTTTTCCAATTTAAAACGAAATTTTCCATTCTTCTGGATGCGCAGCAGGAAACAGCGGTGCAGGCGGTAGACGGGCCGGTGCTGCTGCTGGCGGTACCGGGGAGCGGTAAGACCACCGTGCTGGTGACCCGGCTGGGGTATATGCGTTATGTGCGGTCAATCCCGCCCGAGCGGATTCTAACCATGACGTATACCGTGGCGGCTGCACGGGACATGCAGGCGCGATACGCCGCTTTCTTCGGTGAGGAAGAAGCAAAGTGTCTGGAATTTCGCACCATCAACGGTGTATGCAGCCGCATTATTCGCTATTACGAGCGCATATTTGGCCGCACCGCTTTCCGAATGCTCGAGGACGGCGCGCAGAAAAGCGCGCTTATCAGCGAGTTGTATCGGATGCAAAGTAAGGAGTTTGCCACGGAAAGCACGGTAAAAGCCCTTCAGACCGCGCTTACCTATGCGAAAAACCAGATGCTCAAGGGCGAAGAACTGTCCGCGGTCGAGGTGGAGGGAGTCGACTTTGCCGCGTTTTTTGCGGCATATGGCAAGGCGCTGCGCGAGCGGCAGCTGATGGATTATGACGACCAGATGGTCTATGCGCTGCGGATTTTGCGCCAATATCCCGCAATCCTGCGTGATTTCCAGACGCGTTACACGTATTTCTGCGTGGATGAGGCGCAGGACACCTCTAAAATCCAGCATACCATCATCCGTCTGCTTGCGGGGCAGAGCCGAAACCTGTTTATGGTGGGCGATGAGGACCAGAGCATTTACGGATTCCGGGCGGCCTATCCGCAGGCGCTGACCGAGTTTGACAATGTTTATCCAAACGCCAAGGTGCTGTACATGGAGCAGAATTACCGCTCCACCCGGCAGATTGTGGCGGCGGCGGATCGGTTCATCCAGAAAAACCATAACCGCCGTCCCAAGCATATGCGAGCCACGCAAGGCAGTGGCCCGGCGGTGCGCGAATGCTCGGTTTATGACCGGCAGAAACAGTATGCTTACCTCTGCAAGTTAGCGGAGACCTGCACGGTGGAAACGGCCGTTTTATATCGGGATAACGACAGCGCGCTGCCGCTCATCGATCGCATGGACCGTGCGGGTATCCCTTACCGCTGCAGGCAGGTGGAAAGTCTGTTTTTTACCAATCGCGTGGTGCGTGATATCACGGATATCATTCGTTTCGCGCAGAACCCGAACGACGGAGAGCTGTTTTTGAGTTTGTACTACAAGCTGGGGGCGGGCATCAGCAAGGTGGTGGCACAGGTTGCGGCTGACCGTGCTGCGTCGGAGGGCGAGACGATTCTGGGGTATATCGCCGCTTCTTCCGCAGCCTCGCCGTGGACGCAGAAACAGTGCAAAACCTTGCAGACGCATCTGAATAATCTGCTCCGTGAGCGGGCGGATAAAGCGGTTTACCGCATTGTCCATTTTATGGGCTATGAGGATTATTTAAAAGAGCGGGGCGGAGACTTGACCAAAGCGGACATTCTGAAAGCGCTGGGAGCGCAGGAGTCAACGCCGGAACGACTGCTCGATCGTCTGGACGAACTGCGGGAAGTGGTACAGCGGGGCGGAACGGGCGCAGACTGTCCGTTTGTGCTCTCTACCATCCACTCCAGCAAGGGATTGGAATACGAGCGGGTTATCCTGATGGACGTAGCGGACGGACTACTGCCCAAGGTGATGCCCGGAGCAGATGCAGAACCGGAGGAGCTTGACGCTTACGAGGAAGAGCGGCGGCTGTTTTACGTGGGACTGACAAGGGCCAAGCGGGAGCTTGGTATTATGACCTTCCGAAAGGTCGGTTTGCAGTCCGCCTTTGCGCGGGAAATCTTCCCGCTTGAAACAGGACGCGCGGCGCAGCCACCGACAATGGTTAAAAAGCCAGCTGTCCGGAAAGAGCCGGATGCGGCCCGCATTGCGGCCATTGCCAAAGACTATATTCCCGGTATTCGATTACTTCATAAAGCCTTCGGCCCCGGAACACTGGTCAGCCGGAGTGGGGATATCGGCATGATTGCTTTTGACAGCGGCGAGACGAAAAAGATTGCGGTTTCCGTGGCGCTGCGGCTCGGGCAGCTTCGCCGGCAGTGAAGCGAGATTTCGTCGCAGAGCAGTGCAGAAATACCGAAAAAAGCAGAAAATTGGAGAATTTAATCGTTGATACAATTTAAATAACCATCTTGAAAATGGGAAACACCTATGATAAACTAAATTGGTCGTAATACAGGATTCAGATGCTTGGCTCTGTATCCCTGCGATAAAGCCGTTCAGTACGGAGCCATAAAACGCCTGATAAAGCCTGGACGGTGTGTTCAGGCTTTTGGCATTTCACAAAAAGGGAAGGAACATAAATGAACCGCGTGAGATATTTTGGACGGAAAGGACGTCGTCCGGGTATGCAGGCCGCAATGGTGATTGCATTGGGCTTTCTGATTACTATCCTGACCGGCGCGGTGCTGCTCATGCTGCCTGTATCCGCCAGGAGTGGAGAGCCGACAGATTTTCTGGATGCCTTATTTACCGCGACTTCGGCTACTTGTGTAACCGGTTTGGTCACCGTTGGGACAGCCACGCACTGGTCGGGTTTCGGACAGGCCGTGATCTTGTTACTTATCCAGATAGGCGGCTTGGGCTTTATGTCGTTGGCGTCGATTGCCTCTTTTCTTACCCGCCGCACCATCACGCTGCGCGAGCGCATGGTGATGAGCGCGGGGATGAATTTGACGGAAAATGCGGGTATCGTTCGGTTGACCCGTCGCGTATTGCTGGGCACGCTCGCGTTTGAAGGGGCAGGAGCAGTGATTCTTGCAACACGATTCATCCCGCGTGTGGGACTGTGGCAGGGCATCAAAATGGGGGTATTTCATGCAGTATCTGCCTTCTGTAACGCCGGATTTGATTTGGTTGGTACGCCGGATAATCCGTTTGCCTCGCTGACCGGCTATGCGGATGACATGATTGTGAATCTGACGATTATGGCTTTGATTGTGATAGGCGGTCTGGGATTTTTCGTTTGGGGAGACATTTGGGACAAACGCCGTTTTCGCCGACTGCGTCTGCATACCAAGCTGGTACTGGTGACAACCACGTTTTTGCTCTGTGCGGGCTTTGTACTCACCCTGTTTTTTGAATGGAGCAATCCGCATACGCTGGGTGCGATGCCGGTGCAGGATAAAGTGCTTGCGGCAGCGTTCCAATCGGTCACGCTGCGCACTGCGGGCTTCAACACCATTGACCAGGGGGCATTAACCGGCCCTTCACAGGCGGTCGCCTGCCTGCTGATGATGATTGGCGGCTCACCCGGCTCGACAGCAGGCGGTATCAAAACCGTGACGGCGGCTGTTCTGGTACTCAGTGCGCTTTCCGCGCTGCGTGGCCGCACGACGGTTTCCGCTTTTGGCCGCACGATTGTTTCGCGCAGTATCATGAACGCAGTCACGATGATGATTGTGGGCGGAACGCTCAGCCTGACGGGTGCGTGTGTGATTTCCTATGTGGAAAATGTACCGTTCGGCGCATGCTTGTTTGAAGCCGTATCGGCATTTGCAACGGTTGGCCTGTCAATGGGGCTGACGCCTACGCTGCATACGCTTTCCCGCCTGATTTTGATTTTGTTGATGTATCTTGGGCGTGTAGGTGTGTTGACGCTGGGCGTTGCGGTGCTGATGCGCCATCGGGAGCCGCCCAAAATGCAGTATCCGGATGCGGATGTCATGGTAGGATAAACGGATTTTGCCGCGTGTCCTCGTTGGGGGCTGCGGCAATTGGGAAAATCAGAGGAGACTTGGATGATGAAATCCTTTTTGGTAATTGGTCTGGGCCGATTCGGATCGGCTGTGGCGCGGGAGCTGGCCTCGCTTGGGCAGGAGGTTCTGGTGCTGGATGAGGATGAGGAAAACGTGCAGCATATCGCGGATGATGTGACACAGGCCATCCGTGGCGACGCGCAGGACGAAGCCGTGCTGCGTTCGGTTGGTGCGCGTAATTTTGATTGCTGCATCGTTGCGGTCGGTGCGGATATGGAAGCGAGTATTCTGATTACGGTGATGCTCAAGGAACTGGGCGCGAAATATGTCGTAGCCAAAGCGCAAAGTCCGGTGCATGCCCGTGTACTGGAGCGTGTGGGCGCGGATCGCGTGGTGCTGCCGGAGAGTGAAATGGGGCAGCGTCTGGCGCAGCGTCTGGTGCGCACCAATGTGGTCGACTATATCGGTGTGTCGGAGGAATTTTCCATTTTGGAAATCCATCCGCCAAAAAACTGGATTGGCCGTTCGCTTGGTCAGTTGGGGGTGCGTGCGCGTTATCAGGTGAATGTATTGGCAATTCGCCACGGCGAGGGCGGAAAGGTAGATGTTACGCCGCAGGCAAATCAAGTGATCGGGGCGGATGATCTACTCATCGTGATTGGCACAAACGAAAACGTGGATAAGCTGGTGGAACAGCATTGATTACGATTGAAAGCCGTCAAAACAGCGCGCTGCGGCATCTGGCGCGGCTGGGACGGGAACGAAAATACCGCCGCAGCACAGGGGAAATGCTGTGCGAGGGCGAAAAGATGCTGGAGGAGGCGCTGCGTTCGGGGGCGCAGCCCGGCGTGTTGCTGGTGCGCGAACGGGCGAAGGGCAGGCTGCCGGACGGCCTGCTGGATCGTGCCGCGCAGGCGGGCGCCGCACTCTATTGCGCGCCGGACACATTGTTTGAGCTTGCCAGCGAGGTGGAAACACCGCAAAACGTGATTTTTTCCTGTAAACAGCCGCGTTGGACGGCGGATGCGCTGGACGGCAAAGCACAGGTGCTTTTGTTGGACGGTTTGCAGGACCCGGGCAACCTTGGCACGATTTTACGCACCGCAGAAGCATTCGCGCTCGGTGCCGTTGTATTGTGCGAGGGCTGCGCCGATCCGTTTTCCCCCAAGGTCGTGCGCTCGACTATGGGGGCCGTGTTTCGCCTGCCGTGCGTGCAGCTGCCGCTTCAGGAGGCCGTGGAGCGGCTGCATGCGCAAGGCTTGGCGGTTTATGCGACCGCGCTGCATGCGGACAGCGAACCGTTGGACACAGTGCCGTTGGGGCGTGCCGCGGTTATCATCGGCAGCGAAGGGCGCGGCGTGACGCCGCAGGCGCTCGCGCTCAGCGACAGGCGTGTGATTATTCCGATGCACGGTCGTGCCGAGTCGCTCAATGCAGGCGTTGCGGCGGCTATCGTGATTTATGAAATGACAAAATAAGGAGGCGTGCGGTATGTCCTCAAGGTTGAGTTATGTATGGCTTGCCACCCGGCGAGGATTGGGAGCGGGTGCGGCAGTGGGCCTGCTGCGCGCGTTTGGTTCGCCCGAAGCGGTGTTTGCGGCTGATCGCACATCGCTGACTACAGTCCGAGACTGTCCGCTGCGCAAGGTGCAGGTGGACGCGCTGTGCGATAAAAATACCGACCAAGCCGAGCGTATTTTAGCCCAGTGCGCGGGAGACGGTATTCAGATTATCACGCTCGGCGACAGCGCCTATCCCGATAGGCTTCGCGCAATCGAGAACCCGCCGGTCGTACTGTATGTGCGCGGTAAGTGGCCGGATTTTGACGTCATGCCTGGCATTGCTGTTGTCGGTACGCGCGAGGCCACGCCTTACGGCCTGCAAACCGCGGAGCACATCGGCAGCGCCTTGGGGCGGGCCGGTTTTATCACGGTCAGCGGCATGGCGCTGGGCAATGATGGTGCGGCGCATCGCGGCGCGCTGCGGGCCGGCGGACTGACGGTCGCTGTACTGGCGGGAGGCGTGGATGTGTGTTATCCGCCGCAGCACCGTGGACTGATGGGCGATATCCTGCTCTCGGGTGCAATCGTCAGTGAATATCCACCCGGTACTGAGCCACGCGGTGAGCATTATCATGCCCGCAACCGCATCATCAGCGGCCTTTCGGTCGCAGCGGTCATTGTGGAAGCACCGGGCTATCGATCAGGCGCACTCATTACCGCGCGGGCCGCGCTCGATCAGGGGCGCGATGTGTATGCGGTCCCCGGCGCGCTGGATGCGCCACAGTCAGCGGCCTGCAATGCGTTGATTGAAAAGGGCGAAGCGGCATTGCTGCGCAGCCCGGAGGCACTTGTGCGGACGTACAGTGGACTGCTGCCTGCGCGCTCCGGAGAGCATCGTGCGCCGCATTTTGTGAAAACGCCGAAGAAACCGCAAGCAGCGCGTCAAACACCCCGAAAGAGGGAAAAACCTGTGCCGTCATCCGGTGCGCTGCCAAACGGTCTGAGCGGCGATGAGCGTCGCATCGCAGAGCTGGTGCAGCAGGGTGTGGGCACGCCGGAGGATTTGATCGAGCGCTGCGGCCTGCCCGCGCCGCGTGTTATGAGCCTTATCACCATGCTTGAGATGGATGGTATTCTGCGCCGCGAAAAGGGCAGACTGGTGATAGGCTGTCAGTAAATGAACCTCGGCTGCCGCTATGTGCGTCGTCCGAAAACGGAGGAAAAACATGTCGAAATTAGTCATCGTGGAGTCGCCCGCCAAGGCAAAAACCATTGGCAAATATCTGGGGTCGGGCTATGTGGTCAAGGCTTCGATGGGGCATCTGCGCGATTTGCCGAAGAAAAAAATGAGCGTTGATATCGAGCACGATTTTAAACCGGAATATGTGCCGATCGAGGGAAAAGATAAAATCATCAAGGAAATTCGCAGTGAAATCCGCAAGAGCGATTTCGTGTATCTCGCAACCGACCCTGATCGCGAGGGAGAGGCCATTTCCTGGCATATCAAAGAGCTATTCAAGCTGAAGGACAAGGATTCTAAGCGCGTGACCTTCAATGAGATCACCAAGCCTGCGGTCAAATATGGTATCGAGCATCCGCGCGATATTGATATTGATTTGGTCAACGCACAGCAGGCGCGTCGTATTCTCGACCGTATTGTAGGCTATGAGCTGTCACCCTTTCTGTGGCGCAAGGTCAAGCGTGGACTGAGTGCAGGCCGCGTGCAGAGCGTTGCGACCCGTCTGGTTGTCGACCGCGAAAATGAGATTCGCGCCTTTGTGCCTGAGGAATACTGGACGATCGAGGCGCTGCTGCAAACCGAGGATGGCGGTCGGTTTACCGCACGCTATTATGGCGACGCATCGGGCAAGGTGGAGCTGAAAAATGAGGAGCAGACGCAGGCGATTGTAGATGCCGTAAGCGGTAAACCGTTTACAGTAGGCGATATCAAGCGCGGTAAGAAAAAACGCACGCCTGCGCCGCCGTTTATCACGTCTACGTTGCAGCAGGAAGCCAGCCGCAAGCTCAATATGACCCCGCGCCGCACGATGAGCATCGCGCAGGAATTGTACGAAGGCATCGAATTGGGCGAGTACGGCCTGACCGGTCTGGTCACTTACATGCGTACCGACTCGCTGCGTCTGTCGGACGAGGCCACGGCTGCCGCCGCAGGCTTTATTCGCGGCCGCTACGGTGAGGAGTACTATCCCGGCAAGCCGCGTGTATTTAAAACCAAGGGCAATGCGCAGGATGCGCATGAGGCGATTCGTCCATCGGATGTCAAGCTCTTGCCGGATGAAATTCGTCAGTATCTGACACCCGACCAGTATAAGCTGTATAGGCTCATCTGGTCGCGCTTTGTCGCGTGCCAGATGGCGGATGCGCTGCTCGACACGGTTTCGGCCGATATCGTATGTGAAGGACAGATTTTCCGTGCCTCCGGCCACACGGTCGCATTCCTGGGCTTTACCGCCGTGTACGAAGAGGGCACAGATGACGAGAAAAAGGGTGAGGCGGGCAAGCCGCTGCCGCGCTTTGCCGAGGGCGATATGCTCACGGTGCAAAAGCTCGATCCCGCGCAGCACTTCACGCAGCCGCCCGCGCGCTACACTGAGGCATCGCTCATCCGTGCGATGGAAGAGCGCGGCATCGGGCGTCCGTCGACCTATGCGCCGACGATATCGACCATTCTCGACCGTGACTATGTGACCAAGGAGAATCGCGCACTGCGTCCGACGCCGCTGGGTGAGGGCGTGACCGGATTGCTGGTCGATGAGTTCAAGTCGGTGGCGGACTATGAGTTCACCGCCAATATGGAGGAGAAGCTTGACGAGGTGGAAGCGGGCAAACTGGACTACATCCAGCTGCTGCACAAATTTTACGACGGCTTTGAGAGTGCGCTCAAACAGGCGGAAGTGGATCTCGAGGGCAAGCGTATCAAGATTCAGGACGAGGTTACGGATGTCATTTGTGACAAGTGCGGACGCAATATGGTCATCAAGTCCGGTCGCTTCGGCAAGTTTCTCGCCTGCCCGGGCTTCCCGGAGTGCACCAACACCAAGCCCATCACCGAGGATACAGGCGCAGCCTGCCCGATGTGCGGCGCGAAGGTGGTTAAAAAGAAATCCGCGCGCGGCTATGTGTATTACAGCTGTGACACTTACCCTACCTGTCAGTTCATGACATGGGATAAGCCGCTCAAGACCAAGTGTCCACAGTGCGATTCCTCGCTGTTCCGCCACACCGACCGCGATTCCAAGGAGGTCACGGACGTGTGCCTGCGCGAGGGCTGCGGCTATAAGGAGCTGGTCAAGGAGGGCGTATCACCTGAGGAGGCCGAAAAGAACCGTCAGCGCCGTGAGGCGCGCGCCGCGAAAGCGGCGGAGCGCGCGGCAGCCAAGGCTGCGGCGGAAGCTGCGGGAGAAGTGGAGGAAAAGCCCAAAAAGGTGACGAAAAAAGCGACGGCCAACAAGCCGGCCGCCAAAAAGCAAGTGCCGTGGATGACCAAGACCACCAATCGATTTAAAAAACTGAAAGATGAAGATGTGCAGGCGCTGACCAAAACGCAGCAGGGACAGTATGCCAAGGCGCTGGCAAAATATGAAGCCGAAAAGGCGGCGGAAAAGGCTGCAAAGGCGAAAAAGCCCGCCCGTAAGTCCACGAAAGAAAAGGAGGCCGCGAATGAGTAATCAGGTAACGGTAATCGGCGCGGGCCTTGCGGGCTGCGAAGCGGTGTGGCAGCTTGCGCAGCGTGGTATTTCGGTGCGTCTGTGCGAAATGAAGCCGCAGCAGCACTCGCCTGCGCATCATTCGGATGATTTTGCGGAGCTGGTTTGCTCCAATTCACTGCGCTCGGATGAGCTTTCCAACGCGGCGGGGCTGCTGAAAGAAGAGCTGCGCCGTCTGGATAGTCTGATTCTCTCTTGCGCGGACGAGAACCGTGTCGAGGCAGGCGGCGCGCTTGCGGTCGACCGCGAAGCGTTTGCGCGTGCGGTGACGGACAAAATCAAACATCATCCCAATATTGAAATCGTATACGGAGAAGTGACTGATATTCCCGAGGGAAAGGTCATCGTCGCATCCGGCCCGCTGACCTCGGATACGCTGTTCGACGCGATTCACCGCAAGGTCGGCGGCGAGTTTCTGCATTTCTACGACGCAGCTGCACCCATTGTTACGGCGGAAAGCATCGATATGGACTCTGCTTATATCGCCTCGCGCTATGGCAAGGGTACGGCGGACTACATTAACTGTCCGTTTTCCAAGGAGGAATACGATGCTTTCTGGAATGCGCTGACCACGGCGGAGGAAGCACCCGTGCATGGTTTCGAGGACTCCAAGGTGTTTGAGGGCTGTATGCCCATCGAGGTCAACGCCCGCCGCGGATACGACACCATGCGCTTTGGCATTTTAAAGCCCATTGGCCTGCCTGACCCCAAGACGGGCAAAGACCCATACGCGGTATTGCAGCTGCGGCGCGACAATGCGCAGGGTACGCTGTATAATCTGGTCGGCTGCCAGACGCACCTCAAATGGGGCGAGCAGAAGCGCGTGTTCTCCATGATTCCGGCGCTGCGGAATGCCGAGTTTGTGCGGTATGGCGTGATGCACCGCAACACGTTTTTGGATTCACCGCGTCTGCTGGACGCAACCTATGCACTCAAAGCCGACCCACGTATCCGCTTTGCAGGGCAGATGACCGGTGTGGAGGGCTATGTGGAGTCCACCTCGTCCGGCTGGGTTGCGGGAGTGGCAACCGCGCTTGAGATGCAGGGCAAAACGATGCCTGCACTGGACCGACAGACCGCAACGGGCGCGCTTGCGTGCTATGTTTCCGATCATACGGTGGCGAAATTTCAGCCGATGAACATCAATTTTGGTATTCTCGACCCGCTGGGCTATAAAATCAAGGGCAAGCGGGAGAAAAATACAAAAATATCCGAGCGAGCGCTCGAAAAGATCGACAGTCTGAAAGGGGAGCTTTGATATGAGGATCATCGTGGATGCAATGGGCGGCGATAACGCGCCGGAGTCTGCCGTTATCGGCGGCGCGCTGGCAGCGAAGGAATACGGCGAACAGGTGATGCTGGTCGGTCAGCCGGATACAGTCGCGGAGATTCTCAAAAAGCGTGGCATGCAGGACACGAACAATCTGACCATCATGCCGGCCTCCGATCTGGTGGATATGCACGACGACCCGGCGACAGTGCTGCGCAAAAAGCCGGATTCTTCGATGGCGGTGGCGTTCAAGCTGCTCAAGGCAGGCGAGGGCGATGCGCTTGTTTCCGCAGGCAATACGGGTGCGCTGCTGACCGGCGCGACACTGTATGGCGGCCGCATCAAGGGCATCCGCCGCGGTGCGCTGGCGCCGGTCATGCCGTGTAGCGGCGGACAGGTCATGCTGTGCGACGCGGGCGCAAATACCGAGTGCACGGCGGAAATGCTGCTACAATTTGCCTTCCTTGGCTCGCTGTATGCGGAGAAGATTAACGGGGTGAAAAATCCGCGTGTCGGACTGGTCAACAACGGCACCGAGGATACCAAGGGTGATCCGCTGCGCAAGGAAGCCTATGCGCTGCTTAAAAAGGCGGGCGAAGAGGGCCGCTTAAACTTTGTCGGTAATGTTGAGGGCAGCATGGTGCCGCTCGGCGCGTGCGACGTGGCGGTATGCGATGGATTTACGGGCAACGTCATGCTTAAGACCATCGAGGGTGTGGCGCGATTTATGGCCGGCCAGATCAAGGGGGTCTTTACGCGCAACACTGCCACCAAACTGGGGTATCTTGCCTGCAAAAAGGGAATGGACGAGTTCCGTGATCTGTTCAATCAGGATAAAATCGGCGGTGCGCCCTTCTTGGGTATCGCCAAGCCGGTCATCAAAGCGCATGGCTCATCCAATGAGATCGCTGTGATGAACGCGGTGCGGCAGGCGATTGCCTACACCAAGTCGGGGATGATTCACCAAGTCGAACAGAATATACAGTACATGACGGTGGAATAACAGCGGCAGATGCTGCGCCACCGTCCATGCCCGCGCCCTAAGGCGCATGCGGGAGGTGAAAATATGCTGAAGATAGAGTATCAATTTAAAAATGCCGCGCTGCTGGAAACTGCGATGACGCATACCTCGTATGCCAACGAGCATCGGGGTAACCACTTGCACCATAACGAACGGCTGGAATTTCTGGGCGACTCGGTGCTGGGACTTGTCACGGCGGATTATTTGTTCACACATTATCCGGAACTGCCTGAGGGCGATTTGACCAAGCTGCGCGCGGCGGTCGTATGTGAGGGTGCGCTGTGCGAAATTGCACACGAATTGGGGATTCCTGACGAAATCCGGCTGGGGCACGGCGAGGAGACCGGCGGCGGACGCGAGCGGCCGAGTATTCTGGCCGACGCGACCGAGGCGCTGTTGGGCGCAATCTACCTCGACGGCGGCATCGAACCCGCGCGCGCCTTTGTACTGCGGTTTATCCCGCATAAGGTGGATGTTGCGATTGCGGGCGGTGCGTTTAAGGACTATAAGACCATGCTGCAGGAAATTGTGCAGAAAAACAAGCAGGAAACGCTGGAATACCGTCTGGCAGGGCAGTCGGGGCCGGATCATGACAAGCGTTTTACCATGGAGCTGCTGTTAAACTCCAATGTGTTTGCGTCCGGTACTGGACGAAGCAAGAAGGAAGCCGAGCAGATGGCCGCCAAGCAGGCGCTGGCCGCTATGGGCGTACAATGAGCATAAAAAAGACTTCGAAAGAAACGCTTTCGGAGTCTTTTGTCATATTTGGCGAGGCTTATGATGCACAGCGCGGGCAAGGTGTGAACAGGACGTAAATTCTGCTTTTCGCATTGAAAACCGGTGTGTCAAGTGGTAAAATAATACCATATATATCTTCGAGGTGTCACATGGTATTAAAGAGCCTGATTCTACAGGGCTTTAAGTCATTTCCGGACAAGACCGAGATTCAGTTTCTCGGCGGTATGACGGCGATTGTCGGGCCGAACGGCTCGGGAAAATCGAATATTTCGGACGCGATCCGCTGGGTGTTGGGCGAACAGTCCTCGCGCTCGCTGCGCGGTGCGAAAATGGAGGACGTTATCTTCGGCGGTACGGCCAAGCGTGGGCCGGTCGGCTTTGCCGAGGTCTCTTTGATTTTGGATAACTCTACGGGTGTGTTCCGCTCGGAGTTTACCGAGATTATGGTTACCCGTCGTTACTACCGCTCCGGAGAGAGCGAATATTTTCTCAATAAAAAGCACTGCCGTCTGCGTGATATCCATGAGCTGTTCATGGATACCGGCCTTGGGCGTGACGGCTACTCCATCATCGGGCAGGGGCGTATCGACGAGATTTTGTCGCTCAAGAGCGAGGATCGACGTGAAATCTTTGAGGAAGCGGCTGGTATCACCAAGTTTCGCTATCGCAAGGAGGAGGCCGAACGCAAGCTCGCCGCCACCGAAGAAAACCTGACTCGTATCCGCGACCTGTACGATGAGCTGGAGCGGCAGATTGGTCCGCTGGAGAAGCAGGCAGATAAGGCAAAGCAATATTTGCTGCTGCGTGACGAGCTGCGTGTGCTGGAGATATCGCTCTGGCTGCTTTCGCTTGCGCGTATCAAGGCAGATGCGTCCAAGCTGGAGCAGGACACGGCAATCTGTTCCGGTCAGTTGACGCAGGCCAAGCAAGCGCAGGAGGCGCTGTATGCACAGTCCGAGCGGCTTTCCGAAGATATGCGAGAAATTGACAGAGAGGCTGACCGTCTGCGCCAGCAGCTGCGCGAAACCGAGCAGCGGGCGGCCGATCAGGCGAGCCGTGCGGCGGTATTACGTGCCAATATTCAGAACAACCGGGAAAATATCGACCGCGCACGGCGCGAAAGTGAGCAGCGCAGTGAGCAGGCGCATAATTTGGGCGCACAGTTGGCAGAACGGCGCGCACACATCGAGTTGCTCGATACCCGCCATGCTGGATTGTCCGCTCAGCTTGCTGATTTGCAGAAGCAGACCGCTGTGCAGGACGCGAGTCGTGCGCAGGCAGAGCAGGCCCTGCGGCAGGCGCAGCAAGTGCGTGATACCAGACAGAACGAGCTGCACGCGCTTGCGCTCGACCGCACGGCGGCGGAAACCAGCCTTGCCAGTATGGATGGTCGACGCGACACCATCACAGCCGACATTGAGGCTGCGGGCAAGCGGCTGGAACAGGAGAAACAGGCGCACAACGAGCTGGAGACGCGCATGCAGGCGTGCCTGGATACGCTTGGCGGTGCAAAAAATAAAGTGCAGGGTATCGCCCTCAAAGCGGACAGCCGACGCAAAAAGACTGAAGCCTTACAAGGTGAGTTGACGAAAGCGCAGGCTGCACTGACCGATGCCAAAAACCGCGTCAAGATGCTCAGCGACATGCAGCGGGACTACGAGGGTTTTTCGCGTTCGGTCAAGTCTATCATGCAGCAGGTCGAGCGCGGCGCGATGCGCGGCGTACACGGACCGGTATCTTCGCTTATTACGACCGATGACCGTTTTGTCACCGCGATTGATACGGCGCTCGGCGCGTCCGCATCTTCGATTGTGGTGGATACTTCGGCCGATGGCAAACGCTGTATTGAGTTCCTGCGGCGCACGGACGGCGGCCGTGCGACCTTTTTGCCGATTGATACGATTCGTCCGAATACGCTGCGTGAAAGCGGTTTAGAAGGCAAAAACGGCTGTTTTGGCACTGCTGACCGACTGGTCACTTTTGATAAACGCTATACTGCTATCGTGCAGAACTTACTGGCACGCACGGTGGTTTCCGAAAATATGGACACCGCTCTTGCACTGGCGCGCGCATATGGGAACCGTTTCCGTATTGTTACATTGGACGGCCAGATTATACAGGCAGGCGGTGCGATGACGGGCGGTTCCGCCTCGCGCGGCACAGGCGCGCTAGCCCGTGCGGGACGGCTCAAGGCCGCGCAGGAACAGGTTGGAAAGCTGGAAGCGGCACGGGCGCAGGCCGACCGCGCGTTCCATGAAGCCAAGGAAGAATACGCGGCGCTGGAATACGACCTCAAAGCAATTGAGGCCGAGCGCATCCGTGCCGAGCAGGATGAGGCCGGACTACGCGCTTCTGTGTCTCAGCACGGCGTGCTGCTCGACAGTTTGCAGCATCAGTATGACAGTCTGGTGCTGGAGCGGGATAATCTTGCTCAGGCCAAGCAGCAGTACGAGGATGCTATCGCACAGTGTGACGAAAAGCAGGCGGGCGCACAGAAGGCGCTGGACGAGGCCGAGAGACAGGTTGCGGATTGCCGCACGGCGCTCGAACGGCAGGGCACACAGGCTGCGGAAAACGCTTCTCGCATGACCGCAGTGCAAACCGAACTGGCGCAGAATCGTTCGGAGGCGGCCAGTGAAGCGCGTGCGCTGGTCGATTTGGAACAACTCAAGGCCGAATTGGATGCCGGCGTGACCGGTACAGCGGATACGATCGCGGGGTTTGAAGCGGAGATTGCTCGTTTAACAGATGAACTGACGCGAACTGAAGACGCCGGTAAGGAGACTGCTGCGGCCGAGGGACGGCTGCATGATACACTGAATGTAAAGATACAGCAGCGTGAGCGAGTGGAGGGCGACCGCGCTCGGATTGACCGCGAAACGCAAAGCAAGAACGAAGAAATCCTTGGCCTCGAGCGTGAGTCCGCGCGGCTGGAAAACCGCGCGGGACAACTCAAAACCGAGGAAACGCAGATTTTGGATAAAATGTGGGAAAACTATGAGCTGACGCCCACGCCTGCGTCCGAGGTCGCACGTCCGTTGGAGGATGTGCCTGCCGCCAAAGAGCAGGCGCAGAGTATCCGCATGAAAATGCGTGCGCTCGGCAACGTCAATTTGGACGCGGTTGAGGAATATCAACAGGCACTGGAACGCTATACCTTTATGGGAGAGCAAAAGGATGACCTGGAAAAAGCACAGCATGAGCTGTATAAGGTCATCGAACAGTTGACTGTCAGTATGAAGGAGATTTTTGCCTCTGAGTTTGCCAAGCTCAATGCCTATTTCGGCGAGACATTCCGCGAAATTTTCGGCGGCGGACATGCGGAATTGCAGCTGGCTGATACTTCGGATATTCTCAACTGTGGTATTGATATCCGTGTTTCTCCGCCGGGTAAGGCTGTCAAAACATTGACGCTGCTTTCGGGCGGAGAAAAGGCCTTTGTGGCAATTGCGCTGTATTTTGCAATCTTAAAGCTGCGGCCGACACCATTCTGCGTGCTCGACGAGATCGAAGCGGCGCTCGACGATGTAAACGTCGCGCGTTTTGCGCAGTATATCCGCCGATTGACCAATGCGACGCAGTTTATCGTCATCACGCACCGCCGTGGTACGATGGAGGAGGCCGACATGCTCTATGGTGTGACCATGCAGGAGCAGGGCGTGTCCAAGATGCTGATGCTCAATCTTGCGGAGGCGGAAAAACAGCTGGGCAGCGCAATTCGATAACAGAGGGGAAATGAAAAATGTTCATAGAGTCATTATTTGAGTTTCTGGGCGCTATTGGCATGATTTCATGGTTTATTTGGCCGTTTACCTTTGTTTTTGGTTTGGTGGGAGCGGTGTTCCATCTGCACCCTACCGATGAGGAAGATGAGGCCGGACGGGAAAGGCGAGAGCGCCGTGCGATAGGCAATGCGTTGATTGCCGGGGCATCGCTGCTTATGCTGTTCTGCACAGCACTGTACTATTTAGATGTCATGTAGGAGTTTTGTGTTTATGGGATTATTTGATAAGATTAAACAGGGCTTACAGAAAACAAGCGATGCGGTGAACCGTTCGCTGGACAATGTGTTTGCGGCGTTTGTCAAAATTGATGCAGATTTACTGGAAGAGTTGGAAGAGGCGCTGATTTTGTCTGATGTAGGCGCGGAAACATCGATGAGAATCGTCTCAGAGGTGGAAAAACGTGCCAAACTCAAAAAGATCACGACCGCGCCCGAGCTGCGCGAGCTGCTTCGCGAGGTGCTGACCGACAATATGCTGGAAAACCAGCCGCTCGACGTGTCGGGTAAGCCTGCGGTCATTCTGGTGATCGGCGTCAACGGTGTGGGTAAAACCACATCGATCGGCAAGCTGGCCGCCCGATATGTGAACGAGGGCAAGAAAGTGATGTTGTCCGCGGCGGATACCTTCCGTGCAGCGGCGGCTGATCAGCTCGAAATATGGGCCAAGCGCGCGGGGGCGGACATTGTGCGTCACGGCGAAGGGGCAGACCCTGCGGCAGTTGTGTTTGACTCGATAACGGCGGCAAAGGCGCGCGGCAGCGATGTCATCATTGTGGATACGGCGGGCCGCCTGCACAACAAGGCCAACTTGATGAACGAGCTTGCGAAAATTGATCGGGTTATCACGCGCGAGTTGCCGGATGCGTCACGCGAGACGCTGCTGGTGCTGGACGCGACGACTGGACAGAATGCTGTGCATCAGGCCGAGGAATTCAACAAGGCTGCGCATCTGACCGGCATCGTGCTCACCAAGCTGGATGGCACGGCAAAAGGCGGCATCGTCATTGCTATTTCGGCAGGACTGGGCGTTCCGGTCAAGCTGGTCGGCGTGGGCGAGGGCATTGACGATTTGATTGATTTTGACCGCGCGGCATTTCTGGAAGCCATTTTGCCGCCTGTGGAAGGAGAAAACGCATAATGCAACGACCTGAAGGAAGAACACCCGACGCGCTGCGGCCGGTGAAGATAACAAAAGATTATACGATGTATGCCGAAGGCTCGGTATTGGTCGAAATGGGCAATACCAAGGTGATTTGCACCGCTTCGGTGGAGGATAAGGTGCCGCCCTTTCTGGAGGGTAAGGGTCTTGGCTGGGTCACGGCGGAATACGCCATGTTGCCGCGCGCAACCAATACCCGTAAAAAGCGCGATATCAAAAGTCTCAAGCTGGATGGCCGCTCGAGCGAGATCCAACGGCTGATCGGCCGCTCGCTGCGTGCGGTGGTTGACCGCGAAGCGCTCGGTGAGCGACAGATTACGGTGGATTGCGATGTCATCCAGGCGGACGGCGGCACGCGCTGCGCGTCTATTACGGGCGGATTTGTTGCCTTGTGGATCGCATGCAAAAAGCTGCTCGAAGAAGGCGTGATCGAGAAAATGCCGCTTACCGCGCAGGTTGCGGCAGTTTCAGTTGGTATTTTCGAGGATGAGGCCATCCTTGACCTCAATTATGCCGAGGACAGCCACGCCATCGTGGACTGTAATGTTGTGATGACCTCGGCTGGCGAGTTTATCGAGGTACAGGGGACAGGGGAAGGTCGTCCGTTTTCGGACGGAGAACTCCAAAAACTGCTTGCGCTGGGCAAAGAGGGTTGTCTGTGCCTCTGTAAAGAGCAGAGTCGCGTAATGGGGGAGAAGTTATAATGCAATTTGTGCTTGCCTCCCACAATCAGAAAAAACTGAGAGAAATGGCGGAGATTTTGGGTGAACTCGGCATTGAAGTGTTGTCTTTACCCGAAAATGCGCCTGAGCCGGAGGAAACCGGTTCATCCTTTGAGGAAAACGCCATCATCAAGGCAAAAAGCGCAGCAGATTTTACCGGATTGCCCGCTATTGCGGATGACAGCGGTCTGTGCGTGGACGCGCTGGACGGTGCCCCGGGCATCTATTCCGCGCGTTACTGTGAGGGAACCGATCAGGATAGAAATACGTTTTTATTAGAGAACATGCGGGACAAGGATAACCGTGCCTGCCGTTTTGTGTGTGCGATTGCGTGCATTCTGCCGGAGGGGCAGGAGTTGACCGTGTGCGGTGAATGTGAAGGCCAACTGCTTCGCGAGAGCCGTGGCGCAGGCGGCTTTGGGTACGACCCATTGTTCTTTGTGCCGGAATACGGCTGCACGTTCGGAGAACTGCCGGGTGAGGTCAAAAACCGGATTTCTCATCGCGGCCGCGCACTGCGCGCGCTTCAGGATGCGCTGAAAACCCGCATTTGAAACCAACAAGACAGGAGAATATTATTTATGCTGACAACCAAACAGCGCGCGCAGCTGCGTGCTTTGGCAAATCCTTTGGCTGATACGCTGATTATTGGCAAGGAAGGCGTGACCGACGCGGTCGAGCGTCAGCTCGACCAACTTCTGGAGGCACATGAACTGGTAAAGGGCAAGGTGCTCGAGAGCGCCATGCTTACCCCGCGTACCGTATCCGAGGCATTGTGTGAAGCGACCGGCGCCGAACAGGTGCAGTGCATCGGTTCTAAATTTATTGTGTACCGGCAGGCGCATGACAAGGATAAGCGAAAGATTGTGCTGGTCAAATGAGAACAGGTATTCTCGGCGGCACGTTCAATCCGCCGCATCTGGGCCACCTACACGCGGCGCAGATGGCACACGATGCGCTGGGCCTCGACCGGGTGCTGTTCATTCCAACGAATATTCCGCCGCATAAAGCGCTGCCCGAACACACAGCCACGGCAGCCGACCGCTGTGAGATGGTGCGCCTGCTGACCAAAGATACGCCATGGGCACGGTTGGATACCATGGAAATCGATCGCGGTGGAGCAAGCTACACAGTCGATACGCTGCGCGCTCTGCATGCGCGGGGCGAGACCGATTTGTATTTGATTGTCGGAACGGACATGTTGCTGTCGTTTGACCGCATCTGGCGTGCGCCCGATGAAATCGTGCGCTTGTGCACACTGGCGGTTTGCGCCCGTACACAGGATGATTGGGCAAGGCTGCGCCGCAAGGCAGTGCTGCTGCGCCGCAGTATGCACGCGAATATCGAGCTGGTGCAGGGCGCCAGTATTCCCATTTCATCGACCCAGCTGCGGCAGGGTGGTGCATTGCGCCGCTACACCGCGCCCGCGGTCGTGGATTATATCGAGCGAAATCACCTATACGGTTATTGATAACAAGCGATATAAAATCAGAAAGGCGGGGAAAAGTTATGTTGTGTAACGATGAAATGAGGCAAGGGATTCTGGCGAGACTGCACGGATACCGGTATGAGCATACGCTGGGATGTGAGCGGACTGCCAGAAAGCTGGCGGAGCGCTTTGGAGGCGATCCGGAAAAAGCTGGGGTGGCCGCTATCCTGCACGATATAACAAAGCATCTTTCTCCGCAGGAACAGTTGAATTTATGTAAGAAATACGGTATAATACCCTGTACCGTTGAAAAAAGCGAGCCGAAAATGCTGCACGGGAAAACGGCGGCGGCCATTGCGCGCGAGGAATACGGCATGCCCGAGGATATCTGCGACGCAATTGCCTGCCACACAACCGGAAAGCATGGCATGACATTGCTGGATAAAATTCTTTATCTTGCTGATTACATTGAAGATACGCGCGATTTTCCAGGTGTGGAAAAGGCGCGTGAGCTGGCGCGAAAGAGCATTGACCGCGCATTGCTTTATTGTTATGACCAGACGCTGACCGAGTTGGTCGAGCGTGGCAAACTGATACACAGTGATACGATTGCAGCATATAACGATATGATTCAGCAGGGTATTCGCTGGCGTGACGAATAGCACAATACTGGAGGCAGGAATCGTTTGAAACTTTTCGGAGGCAGCGGAGGCCATAACGGCCGGACAAACCGCACGCAAAATCAAAGCGCGCCGCGGCAGGCCGCGGGAAAGACCAATCAAAAGCCGATACCCACGGCGCCGAAAACACCGCAGTCCGCGTCAAGGCCTATGGCGCCGAGAGCATCACAGTCCGCGGCAAAGCCCACGGCGCAGCGAGCATCGCAGTCTGCACCGAAACCGACTGGTAAAAAAGGTGCGAAGGTTAAAAAAAAGCTGACAAAGGGCCAGAAGGTCAGGAGAATTATTATTGCTGTTGCGGTTGTTCTTGCACTTTTGTTCTGTGCAGCGGTTGCTGCGGTGGTTTTCATTCGTCCGCCGCAGGCCAATGACCCCACTATCAAGGATAAGGAGAACGGCGACAAAATCGATGTCAACAGTATGCTCAACTCGGGCACGCGCATTGACGATGTGTTTACCTTTGTGGTTGGCGCGGTGGACGAAGATCAAACCAGAACCGACGCACTGATGGTTGCTACGATGGATGTGAACAAAAAGACCATCAACGTGATGAATATTCCGCGTGATACCATGTGCAATAACGGCCAGAGCGAAGCGTGGCGCAAGATCAATGCCGCTTACGGTATGAGCAAAGGCATTGAACAGACCAAAACCGAGATAGAACGCCTGATGGGCTTTAAGCCGGATAAATACGTCATCGTCAATTTTGACGGCATTGCGGCGATTGTAGATGCAATAGGCGGCATTGATTATGAAATCCCGTTCCGTATGCAGTATGACGATCCGTCGCAGAATCTGCATATTGACCTGTATGCGGGTATGCAGCATCTGGACGGCAAGCAGACAGTAGAATTTTTGCGTTGGCGTCACAACAACGACTATTCGGTGCAGTATCCTAACGGTGACGAAGGCCGCGTAGAAAATCAGCAGAAATTCCTGAAAACGCTTGCAGGTGAGGTATTCCAGCTCAAGAACATTACTAAGATTTCCTCGATTGCCGATGCAGTGTTCCAGAACGTCAAGACCGATCTGACCGCGGGTGAGCTGCTTTGGATGGGCATGCAGGCGCTGCAGATTAAAAACGAAAGCATTCAGTTCTTTACCCTGCCGGGTTACGGCCAGATGAGTACAGCGGGCACTTCGCTACGGCTGTCGTTCTTCTTCCCGTATTATCAGGAGACACTCGATCTGGTCAACAAGTATTTTAACCCGTATGAAGAGCCGATTAAGACACTGGATATCGTTTCCGGGCCGGAAAGCTATTCGGGCGGCGGCGGTTATTATACGTCTGACCCGTCGGAAAATTATGTCTGGGGTGATACCTCGGACGAGGGGTACAATGATGATTCCGGTTCATCCGGCGGCGGCGAGAACTCGTCCGGCGATGGTTCAACCGGCAGTGGAGAAACCACGGGCGGTGGCACGACCGGCGGTGGAGAAACCAGCGGCGGCACGACCGACGGCGGCAGTACAGGTGGAGGAGAAACCACCGGCGGCGGCACGACGGGCGGTGGCAGCACAGGTGGCGGAGAAACCACCGGCGGCG